>DATKKJ010000109.1 GCA_035543055.1 Terriglobales bacterium
CGTCGGCAGCGACAATCTTGCTGAAGGCGATAAGCGGAGTGCCAATCAGATCGAGGCCGCGCACGAGCTCCTCGCGGCCGTCGGGATAGACGCGGTAGACGACGGTGGGCATCACGCTGAATGAGTTCGGCACAGCGCGTGAGGTGTAGGTAAAGCCGCCCTTGATATCGTCGAAGAACAGACCGTAAGGCTTCTTGGCTTTCTTAACGCGCTCAATGAGCATGTTCTTCAGTTCGGCGCGCGAGACCGTCTTCGAAGCTTCAACGATGAGGTTGGATTGTCGCGCGGCCACGGGGTAGCCCTGCTGACGACGTCCGTGACCATTCGATTCAGAGAAGCCCTCGATGGGCGAGCGCGACATAAGGAAGGTCTTAAAGATGCCTTTGTCCACGACCGCGACGCGGCGTGCTTTCACGCCTTCGTCGTCGTAGCTGTAAGAGCCGACCAGGTCGGTTTTGCCGAACCGATGGACGGTCGGATCGGAGTAGACGGAGAGGAACGTGGGCAGCACCTGCTGGTTGACCTTCTTTTTGAAGGTTTGGGCGTCGTCTTCATCCTTAAGGCGGGCGCCCTCGATGCGGTGGCCGAAGATTTCGTGGAAGAAGACGGCGCTGGCACGGCTGGAAAGGATCGCTGGGCCAGTGTAAGCCTCAGCCACCGGGGCTTTCTTCAGCCCGAGCAGCATGTCGACCATTTCGTTCACGGTGCGGAGCACGGCATCATCGCTGGGCAGACCTTCGGGAGTGAAGGACATGAAGGTGCGCATCAGCGGCAGGTTCTCGCCGTCCTCGGCCTTGATGGAAGCCGAGATGGACAACTTGTAAAGAGTCATCGACGTGCGGATCTCGGCGCCATCGGTATTGATGTAGCGGCGCGTAGTCGTCTCCGCGCTAGCGGTCACATCGGCGTCCTCAACATCGGGATACTTGCGGAACGCGCGGCCGTACTGGCGTGCCTTTTCTTCCCACACGGCGCGGTCGAAGATGATTGTTACGACATTTTCCGAGTAGTTCTGGGCCGGCGCCGGAGAGAAGTCCGGGGACTTGTCTTCGTCCGGTACCTTCATCTCTCGGCTGGTTTTCACGGCTTCGAAGCGCTGTACTGCATCTTTGTACTGACGGTCCGTCTCGAGCCAAAGAGCGACTCGGAGGGCGTCCGCGCCATCTTCGATCGGGAGCTGTGTGCGGACCTGGCCGAAGCGGACAGCCGCAAAGTTCCACGGGCCACCGGCGTGGGTGCTGTCGAGCTTGTAATCGCCGACGCGCAGGTCCATGTCGAGCAGTCGCGTTTTCTTGTCGGTGGTGGAAGTGAGCGCGCCGAATGAAGAATCGACCTCAATCGTTCGGGTATCAGTGAGTTCGTAGGAGATGAAATAAGGTGGAACCTTTTCTTTCTTGAGGACGGAGTGGGACCGGTTCAACTCCTGCTTGAGGGATTGCATGACCGGATCGTTGTTGTTGGAGGTCTGCTGGGCAGAACCAAGGAGAGGAATCAACAAGAGAAGACAGAACCACAGACGAAATCGCACGCGGCCCTCCTGATGGCGTCGAACCAGCACCATTTATCCATAGCGGAATCGAGACCGCTAGTTACGTGGGTACTGGTCCCACCGTGTTTGTGGACCTCGGGGTCGATATCTGGTGCCATGCAGCATGACTGAAGGGGAAGGTGTTTCTACCGCGTCAAGCCCCGCGAGGGAGGCTGCAAGGCACGCCAGATCCCGGCAGAATAGGACGCGTGCCCTCGCGCGTCCTTGAACGGCACCCCCCCGGCCGCATTTGTTCGGAGTTCAGGCCCGGGTTGCTACTCCGTCTGGGCCGGTCGCATGCGCCGAAGGTCGATCCCCAGCTGCTCGCATTTCTTGTAGAGATGGCTGCGTTCCAGGCCGAGCGCCTTGGCGGTGTTGGTGATGTGAAAGTGGTTCCGCTTCAGCTCAGAGAGAATGATCTGCTTCTCGTAGACGTCGAGGCGGCTGGAGAGCGGCCCCGAGCCCAACGCTGCGGGCGCCTCGAGGCCGGTTGAGGAGGGAAGGGAACTGCGGACCAGCTCCGCATCCACCACCTGACCGCCGGCCAGCAACAGGAGCCTCTCGACCACATTACGCAGCTCGCGCACGTTTCCCGGCCAGCCGTATGCCTTCAGTGACTCCATGGCCTCGGGCGCGAACTGCGCCGCCTTCCATCCGTTCTGCTCGGCGACCTGGGCGGCGAAATGCTCGGCCAGCACCGGGATGTCGTCGAGGCGCTCGCGCAGCGGCGGAAGGCTGATGGGGAAGACGTAGATGCGGTGGTAGAGGTCCTGGCGAAACGCGCCTTTCTCGACCAGCGATTCGAGGCGGCGATGGGTGGCGACGATGACCCGCACGTCCACAGCGATGGGCCGGTCGCCCCCCACCCGCTCGATCTCGTTCTGCTCCAGGACGCGCAGCAGCTTGGCTTGCATGGGCGGGGGCATGTCGCCGATCTCGTCCAGGAACAGGGTGCCACGCTGCGCCTGCTCGAACTTGCCGATGTGGCGGGCCGCGGCGCCGGTGAACGAGCCCTTCTCGTGGCCGAACAGCTCGGACTCAACCAGTTCGCCGGGCACGGCGGCGCAGTTCAGGGTCACGAACTGCCCGTTCTTGCGGGCGCTACGCTCGTGCAAGGTGCGGGCCACGAGTTCCTTCCCGGTCCCGGTCTCGCCCAGGATGCAGACCCGGGTCTCGGTGGGCGCCACCCGCTCGATCTGGGCCATCACTTTCTTCATCGGCTCCGAAGCCCACACGATCTCATGCCTGCCCACGCGGGCCCGCAGCCGGGTGTTCTCTTCCTCCAGGCGCTTGAGCTTGACCACGTTCTCGATGGTGAGCAGCAGCTTCTCGGAGGAAAGCGGCTTTTCCAGGAAATCGATGGCGCCCAGGCGGGTCGCCTTCACCGCCATATCGATGTGCGCCTGCCCGGACATCATCACCACCGGGGTATCGATGCCCAGCCCGCGATACTCGTTGAGGAACGCCAGCCCATCCTTGTCGGGCATGACCACGTCGGAGAGGATCAGGTCGAAGGGCTGGGACTTCACCAGCTCGAGGGCGCGGTCGGCATTGTCGCAGACGGTGGCCTCGTGGCCCGCCAGGCGGAAGGCGCGCGACAGCGAGGCCAGGGTGTTGGGATCGTCGTCGATGATGAGCAGGTGCACCTTCGCGGCCTGCTGAGGAGCGGGACTAGGCATCGGCGCCTCGCGCCAGCACAGTTTCCGGCATCCGCGCAGGCAGTTCAATACGAAAGGTCGTGCCGCGCCCCGGCTCGCTTTCCACCGAGATCTTGCCGTGATGGTCGCTGACCACCGACTGCACGATGGCCAGCCCCAGCCCGGTGCCGTGCTGCTTGGTGGTGTAGTAGGGCGTGAACAGGCGGTCGCACTCCTCCTTGGTGAGGCCGGTGCCGGTGTCGCTGACCTCGATCTGCACGGCAGCGTCCTTCTGGCGGGTGCGGATGACCAGATTCCCCCCGGAAGGCATGGCATCCATCGCGTTCAGCACCAGGTTCTGCAGGGCGCGATGCAGGAGGTCGGGATCGGCGTCGATGGGCTGCAGCCCGGGGTCAAGATCGGTCTCGGAGCGGATGGGGGCGCCGCCGGCGCCGGCGGCGAGCCGAGCTTCGAAGACCTTGAGCGCGTTGCGCACCGCCTGGTTGACGTCCACGCGCTGGACCTGCGGCGCCGGCATCTTGGCGAAATCGCTGAAGCGGCCGATGATCGCCTTCAGGTTCGCCAGCTCCGCCAGCAAGGTGCGCGTGCTTTCCTGGAAGACTTCGTCGAACTGGCTCGGATCGCGCTCCCGGGCGCGCACCAGGTTCTCCACCGTGATCTGCAGCGGGAAGAGCGGGTTCTTGAGCTCGTGAGCCAGGCGGCGAGCCAGCTCTCTCCAGGCGGCCACGCGCTCGGCCTGCACCAGGCGGTCGCGCTGGTCGCTCAGATCACGGGTCATGCGATTGAAGGCCGCCGCCAGGTAGCCCAGCTCGTCCTTGGTGGTGGTGTAAACGCGGGCATCCAGATTGCCCTTGGCGACCTGGCGGGCGGCGTCGGCCAGCTCGTCCACCGGCTGCGTGACCCGCGCCGCCACCCAGCCGCTGAGCAGGATGCCAAGCAGGATGCCGGCGCACGCCACCAGCAGAGCCACCCATCCGATATGTCGTTCGATGGCGACCAGCTCCCGCCGCGAGCTGGCGAGGATGAAGACGCCGAGCACTTCGCCGTCGCGGCCGGCGAGGGGGATGGCATGCAACATCTCGTCCCCCGCCAGATCGCTTGTCGAGGGGACCATCTGCGACGACTCGCGGCGCTCGCGCAGCACTGCGGCGACGAGCGGCCCGAGCGCATCGGCCCCCGGGACCGGCCCGGCAGCGTCGGTCACAGCGGAGGGCACGAAGCGCGGGCCGGTGCTGCGATAGAGCATGGCGCGCACACCCTCCGGCAGGACGAGCGAGGCGAGGAAACTCTTGTCGAGGCGCTCGCCCCCGATCACATAGAGCTGAGAGCCGGCCACACGCACCGGACGGGCCGCGACCAGACCCAGGATGGCGCCGTCGGCGACGTCCTCGCGCCGGAGGAACGCCGGTTGCGTCGCAGCCTCGTCGAGCTGGTGCAGGACTTCCTTGTAACCGAACCGTGCCGGCCATTGTGCCGACGAGATGATGGCGCCATCCGAGGACACGAACTCCAGGAGATCGAGCTGCTGGGCGGTGGCGACGGCGCCGGCTTCATTGACATAGGGCGACGAGTCGGCATTCGGACGGGCCAGGTCGGCGGCCATGCGCAGGGTGGAGTCCCGTTCGGCGACGGCGGCGACCCGCCGGCTGACTTCCTGTCCGCGACGCGCGAATTCGTTGCGGAACTGGGTGGCCAGGGCCGCGGTCCGCTCCTGGTCGAGACGCTCGAACGACCGGCGCAGGGTCGCGGAGACGATGGCGCTCACCAGCGCCACCACGATCACGACACTGACGCTGAACATCAGCAGCAACTTGGCCCGGAAACTCACGGCTTCTCCAGCACCAGCGAGACGTTCTCCAACGGCCATCCGCCCTGGCGCGGCGCCACCCAGTTTCGCACCCGCGGCCCCAGCGCATGCACTTCGGGCACGTAGGCCAGCGGAACCACGACGAAGTCGCGCAGGAGCGCGCGTTCGGCGGAGTACAGAGACTCCGGAGAGGTCATGGCCACGATCTGCTGCGCCTGCTCCTTGTAGCCGAGGTCGGCGGCCATCGCCGCCAGGGCGACCGAAGCCCGCGCTGACGGCAATACCACCCGCACCAGCCTCATGTCGGCGTTCGCCGGCCGGTTCCCGAGGTTCTCCCCGAAGACTTGGACGGTCACGCCGGCATCGCGGGCATTCACCGCCACCCGCTCGGCGACCGACTTGGCCACCGTGTCTGACCAATCGTAGGCCAGGGTCAAGGCCTGCGCCGAAGAACCGGTGCGCTGCGGCTGAGGGGCCGCCTCGTTCCGGGCGGTCGGAAAGAGAAAGGCGTAGCCGCTGACCCACTGCGGCAGCAGGCTGGCGGCCGGCTCTCCTTGTTTTTGCAAGAGGATGCCGTGGAGCGAGGCGCGGTCGATGGCTGCGCTGACCGCCTCCCGCACTCGCTGGTCCTGCACCTTGGGCAAGAAGACGATGGCCAGCAGCTCGACGGGGGAGGAAGTCGCCAGGCGTTGTCCCTCCTGGGCCGCGCGGCGCGCCTGGTCTGCTGACACCTCGATGACGTCGGCACGATCGGCCTGCAGATCGATGCTCTGATCGCGGTAGCTGCGGGCGAAGGTGATCTCGATGGCATCGGCGTAAGGGCGGCCGGCCCACCAATCCTCGTTCGCGCGCAGCAGCAGCCGCTTGCCGGGTTGGAATTCGGCCACCCGGAAGGGCCCAGTCCCGATCAGCGCGCCCTCGATGCCGCGCCCCACGATGGAGTAGCGCGGGCGGGCCAGCTCGGCGAGCAGCTCCGGCATCGGCGACTCGCTTTCCACGACCACAGCATTCCCGGCGAGGCGGACCTTCCAGGCGCCATTGGCGGCGGCGAGCGACATCACGACCAGCCGCGGGTCCAGGCGGGAACCATTGTGCATCTTGACGCCTTCCCGCACCACAAACTCCCAGCGCCGGAAGTCCGCGTCGTGCCGCCACGAGGTGGCCAACGCGGGCTGGACCGTGCCGCTCTCGTCCAGCCGCACCAGGCCGTCGAACAGCAGGGAAGCGACCTTGCTGCGAAGCCCCGCATCTGCGGACAAGCCGCCCTCCTGCGCCGGATCGAGCGAACTGAGGGAGGCACTCGATTCCACGCGCAGCGTGCCGCCATAAGCGGGGCGGGTGGCCGCCTGCGCGGAAGCGCACAGCGCCAGGCTAATGGCCGCAAACGACAGTAAAGGTGAACGCTTCATATTGCTTCGTTCTCAGGTTCCGCGAAATGGCGGTGACGGCGGCGCCCTCGCCGCTTGTCCACAAGGAGAGCAAGGGACCGGCGAACTCGGCGGATGGTCCGGCCTCCTGCGGCTCGCCGGCCGCCATCCCGTAGGCCTGCACCGCATCGGGACGCGTGCTGTCGCCGGTGCGGGTGGTCAGCAGCAGCGAATCCTGCGCACAATCGCTGCGGATGCCGGCAAGGTCGCTACCCCATCCGGCCACGACACCTACGGTCTCTCCGCCGCCGCCGACCAGGCGGGTGCTCCCGTCCACCAGAGAGAACAGCCACACGGTGGCGGCGCTATCCCGGAGGGCGGCGGCAGAATAGAAAGGAGGCAGTTTGGCCAGGGCGCCAAACCCCGGGACGAGGGCGCCGGTGAAGTAGTGGCGGGACGAGTTGAAGACGGCGCGCTGCCCGTCCGCACTCGCGCCGAGCGGCCACGGATCGTCGCTCTCGATGCAGTTCGCCATCAGCTGTGGTTGGGTGTTTCCCTCACAGTGGGCGCCGGGAAGATGGGCGGTGAAGCTGCCATCGCGCTGCAACAGGAGCCGACCGCGGACGTCGCGCGGAAGTGGCTGGGAGTGGGCGATGCGGGCCGTGCTCTCTCTGGTCCAGCGGCCGGCGGCCAGCCGGTACAGGACCAGCCGGTCCGGTTCGAGCACTAACAGCAGCGAGCCGCCGGACAGATCGGCGGTGGCAAAGTCGAGCATCGGCTCGGGCTGACTCCACACCAGGCTTCTGCGGATGCTGACGCCGGTTCCGCCGCGTTGGGGCACTGCCGGTAAAGGCGTTTGCGTCATCACCACTTCCCAGGTATCACCGTGACCGATCTCGGCCACCCACAGGTATGCGACCGCGTTCTCCGACAGCGTGAGCCGCACCTCGTCCACCGCACGGTCCGCGCCTACCAATTGGACACCCCGGGTCCGCAGTTCGGTCTCGAGCGCGCGGCGTACCTGGGCGGCGTCGTTCTGAGTCAGGGAGGACAGGTTGCGCAAGCTCACCGTCACCGCGGAGCGGGCCTGGACCCGGGCGACGATCTTTTCCGCCAGCTCGCGCGCCGGCGCGGACCAGTCCTGGGCCGCGGCAGCAATACTGAGGAGGACCGGCAGAAGGGCCAGAAGGGCGCGCCGCGACAGAAAGGAGGACCGCATCCGTTGGATTTCGCCTGGAAGCGCCCGATTATAGCATTGAGATTTCATGGCTTTCGGTGAGGTGCCGGATGGCGCTGCCGAGGCAGCGCCATCCGGGTCCCGGCGGCCGGGCGGTCCGCTAGCGACGGCCCCGTAAGACCGCCGGCGGGCCTGGAGGATCGTCCTCCTGCTGGTTCTGGGGGACGTTGCGCGGTCCCTGCTCGTCCATTTCGTCGACTTTGGGCAGGGTGCCGCGGAGGACGTCGCTGGCAAAGAAGTACTTGCCATCGGCGGGCACCATCATGATCTGCAGCTTGTCCGACAGCCGCTCGGCGATGATCTTGTTGATGAGCAGCGGCTGTTCGCGCAGGGCGGCGGCTTCCAGCCGCATGCGCTCGCTGTCGGCTTGCGCGGTGACCCGGATGCGGCGCGCCTCCGCTTCCGACAGCAGATTGCGGCGCTCCACCTCGGCCTTGCTGTCGATGACCTTGGCCTGCGCCGCTGCCTCCGCGTTCTTCACCGTCGCCTCCTTGCGGGCCTCCGCCTCCAGGCGCGTCTGCTGGATCTGTTTCTCCTTGAGCGGCAGGGTGTACTGCATGGCGTCCGCCTCCGACTTGGCCTGCAGCACGCGGGTCTGTGCGTCGGCCTCGGCGCGTTTGATCTGCTGCACCTTCTGCGCCTCGGCCTGGAGCTCGGAGATGCGCACCTGTTTGGCCTGAATCTCGGTCTGCACCGCCATCTGGTCGTTCTCCTGCTCCTTGAGCAGCAGGCCTTCCAGTCCCTTGGCGTATTCCGGGGGGAGCTGGATGTCGCGCAGCATGACCTCCTTCACCTGGATGCCGTCCGCCCCCAGCTTGCGGGCGATCTGCTCGGCGGCGAGCTGGCGGATCTCTTCGCGCTTCACCGAAAATACGTCGCGAACGGTGTAGTTGGGGATGATCCCGCGGAAGGTGCTGCCGATGACCGGTTGCACGACCTCGGTGCCGATCGCCTCCGGCAGGGTGTTGTGGATGTAGTCGAGCCGGGCGGCGTCCAGACGGTAGCGCACCATGATCGACAGCCCGAGGGGCAAGCCTTCCTTGGCCTGCACGGTCAGGAGCGCGCCTTTCTTGACCGCCTCTTCGTCTTTCTTCTTTCCCGGTTCCGCGGCAGCCGTCGAATAGACCTGGTCGCGGACGTCATACAGGGCCACCTGCTGGATGAACGGCAGGACGAAGTGCACGCCCGGGTAGAGCGTTCCGTGCTGGGTGCCCGAGATCTGGCTGACACGCACCCCGGCCATGCCGGCGGGCACGACCGCGATGCTCATGCCGAGGAACAATGGGAGCAGCGACCCGAGGGCCAGCCGTCCCGCCGGCCACCAGCGGACAAGCCGTGGGATGGGGAGCGGCGCATCGGGTAACAGCTCCAGGCGCCGCCGATGTTCGGTGGTGAGGTAAAGATCGTACAGCAGCATGGCCGCGGCACTGACCAGCATCCCCGCGGCCCCGACGAGCAGCAAGTATTTGAGTAGCAGCATAGTGTTCTCTCCTCAGTTCAGGTCCGACGCCCGATTGGTTTTCCTGACGTTGTCCACGGCCAGCTGGAGCTCAGCCAGCACCCGGTCGTGGCCCAGCCGGCGCCGCCGGCGCATGCCCCGCTTCATCAGCGTCAGCACCCCGAGAAGGAGCAGCGGCTCCATCAGGAGGGCGAAGCAGAAGGTCAGCAGGACCACCACAACCAGTTCGCAATTTGCCAGTACCGCGTTCATGACATCCTCCGATCCGAACTCTCTGTTGCTACTGCGCGCCGGCGTTGACGGCAGCCGGCACCTGCGCCATCACTGCCGGCTGCTCACCGAACACCGCCGCCACCTGCGCGTCCCGTTCCCCGTGGATCTCGACCACATCACCCGGCCTGACCTTGTCGAACAGTTCCTCCAGGTCCGGCCGGCGCATGCGGATGCACCCGTGCGAGGCGCGGCGCCCGATCGAGCGGGGCGCATTGGTTCCGTGGATCCCGAATCCCTTCAGCCCCAGCCCGATCCAGCGCGTGCCCAGCGGATTGTCTTTACCCGGGGGGATGACCACGTGGGGGTGGTAATAGGTGGGATTGGTGAGCCGCTGCGAGATGCGGAAGCTCCCGATGGGGCTGGGGCTCCCGTCGGCCCCCACCGCGACGCCGTAGATCCTCACTACCCGGTCGTTCTCCAGCAGCGCCAGCTTGCGATCGGGAATACTGACCACGATCGAGCGACGTATCTCGACCTTGCGACGGATCAGGTCGAAGTTCTTTTCCTCCTGGGCTACGGCCTTCGCCAGAAGCATCGACATCAGGAAGATCGCCAGCACCACGTACCACATGAGCTTTCCCCCTCTCATCCATCTCCCGAGCCATCTGTCGAGTCGCTGCACGGCTTCCTCTCTCATTGCCTTGCGACCAAGTGAATGGCACTCAAGGAGCCGTTGTCGAAGACGTTGAAAGGGAAGGGCTTAGTCCTGACGGGGAACTCTTAAGGCGTGTCTGGCGGGCACGGTGTGTCAGGACGCACACACTGGCGCCGTTCGTTGGGATGGGGGCCGGGCCGGAGGTCAGCGCCGCCGACGAATGGGCGCGCGGCGCCGGACGGTTTTCTTCTTCGCGGGAGCGATGGCAGTTGGATGGCGGGGTTCGTACAATCCCAGTTCGACGCCGCCGGGCAAGGCGATGGCGGTGACCCGGCCCCAGCCGGCGGTGGTGATCTCGCGGGCGAACTTCACGCCCTTCTTCTTCAGCGTAGCGACGGTCTTATCCAGGTCATCGCACATCAGGTACAGGTCGTAGGAACCCTTGCCGTCGGTGGGATGGATGCCCAGTTCGGCGGGAGGCAGCGCGAACAGCAGCCAGCCCTGGCCGGCGTCAACGGACGGGAGTCGCAAGGTCTTGCGGAAGAAGTCGCGGACCGCGTCCGCCTGCGCCGTGTAGATGAGGGCGTGAACGCCGTGAATCATGGGGACCTCCGTGCGGTGCCATCCTAAGCGAATCCCGATAGCACGTCCCGGAAATCTGGGTTAATCTGCGGACGGTCTCTTCGCCGCCGACCGGCGACCGACGACTGCCATGGGCCGCATCCACGTCCTTCCCGAACATGTCGCCAACAAGACGACCCGCAGGGTCGTCCTGAGCGGGGCACACGCCACGCGAAGGATCTCGCGTGGGTAAGATCCACGTCCTTCCGGAGCACGTCGCAAACAAGATTGCGGCCGGCGAGGTCGTCGAGCGCCCGGCGTCGGTGGTGAAGGAGCTGCTGGAGAATGCGCTCGATGCCGGGGCGCGGCGCATCCGGGTGCAGGTGGAGGCCGGGGGCAAGAAGCTGATCCAGGTGCAGGACGATGGCTGCGGCATGGTGCACGACGACGCCATGCTGGCCTTCGAGCGCCATGCCACCTCCAAGATCAAGGACGCCGAGGACTTGCTGAATATCCATACCCTGGGGTTCCGGGGGGAGGCGCTGCCTTCGATCGGGTCGGTGTCGCGGCTGAGATTGGAGACGGCGCCCAGGGAAGAGAACAGCAGATCCCTCACGCCTGAAGGCGTTCGGGATGACAATGCAAGAAGTGCGGGGACGGTGATCGAGATCGCGGGCGGGAGGATGTTGAAGGTCGAAGAGGCGGGACTGCCGGCGGGGACTTCGATCACGGTCAAGGACCTATTCTTCAACACGCCGGCGCGCAAGAAATTCCTCAAGAGCGAGAGTACGGAGCTGGGGCACATCGCCGCGCTGGTGACGCACTACGCGCTGGCGCATCCCGACAAGCACTTCGAGCTGCATTCGGCGACCAACGCCATGCTGGTGGCGGCGCCGGTGAAGACCTCGGCGGAGCGCATCTACCAGGTCTTCGGCAAGGAGACGCTGGAGCAACTCATCCCGCTGGCGGCGCAGGCGCCGCTGGAGCGGGTGGGACTGCCGCAGCCTCCACCGTGGAAGCGGGATGAAGACTACGAAGCGCCGGCGCCGGGTGAGATCCGGGTGCACGGGTTCGTCTCCAAGCCCGAGATCCAGAAGCTCAACCGCAATTCCATCTTCGTGTTCGTGAACCGGCGGCTGATCCGCGACCGGCTGATCCAACACGCGCTGACCGAGGCGTATCGAAACATCATCCCGCCGACGATCTTTCCCGTGGTGCTGCTGTTCATCGAACTGCCCTGCGGGGAGGTGGATGCGAATGTGCATCCGTCAAAGGTCGAAGTGCGCTTCCGGCAGCAGAGCTTTGTTCATGACTTTGTGCGCGATTCAGTGCGGGCGGCGCTGATGAAAGCGCGTCCGGTGCCGCAGTTTACCCAGGAGATTGCGGCCAGCCCAACCGCGAAGGCGGCGTTTAGACCTGGAGCCATGCCGGGCGAGGACGCCCGGCCCATGCAAGAGCTTTCACTGCGCGCGCCACAGATGGCGCCGAGGAATGAGAGATTGGAATTCGCCGACACGCCCATCGAGGTACGCGCCAATGCGGCGCTACCCGTGGCGAGGTGGGAGGGAGGAGCGCCGCTGCCGGAGATCGGGCCGGGCGGGCAGGCCCGCAATGGCGATGAGTGCGCCGGCGTCATTCCCGAAGTGCCGGAAAGCGACGTACCTCCGCTTTCGTCGCTGAAGCCGCTGGGACAATTGCGCGACTCGTTCATCCTGGCGGTGAACGAGACCGGGCTGTGGATCATCGACCAGCACGTCGCCCATGAGCGCATCCTGTTCGAGAAAGTGGTGCGGCAACAGGCCAGCCGGCAGGTGGAGACGCAACGGCTGCTGATGCCGCTGATCATCGAGCTGACCCCGGGGCAGCAGGCGGTGTTCGCCGAGATCGCCGACGAATTGCGGCACAACGGCTTCGACGCCGAGCCCTTCGGCTCGCGCACCGTGGCAGTCAAGACATCTCCCGCAGGGGTCGAGGCCAGCGACGTCGAGCACATGCTGCACGAGCTGCTCGACCAGGTGGAGCGCGAGCAGCAGGCCACCAACCTGGAAAAAGTCCGGGGCAAGATCGCCGCCTCCATCGCCTGCCACGCGGCCATCAAGGTTAACATGGCGCTGACCGTGGAGAAGATGGAGTGGCTGATCCGGGAGCTGGCGAAATGCGACGCCCCCATGTCTTGCCCGCACGGAAGGCCGGTGGTTCTGCGATACTCAGTGACGGAGATCAAGAAGGCTTTCAAGCGGATCTGATGACCCAGGAAGAACTGCATCAGCGGCGGCGGGAGAAGTGGCGGGTGGCGGCCCCGGAGCAGGCGGTGCGCACGCTCGAAGATGCGCGCGAGTTCATCGAGAGCGTGGGTTTCGCCACCATGTACCCGGCGCGCCCGGCGGTGCTGGCGCCAACCTTCTTCGGGGCGTACCTGGGGCAGGAAGAGAACCTGCCGCTGGCCAAGGACGCGTTCCGGCATCCCGAGTCGCAGCCGGCCACCGACCTGATGGTGCGGCTACTGCGCGAGAAGTCGGCCTTCGAGGCCAATCTTTTTCCGGAGACGAACTTCCTGGTGGCGGCCTCGGTGTTTCCTTATTTCTATGGGCTGGCGGGCGACCGGAATCCAAAGGGCGAGAAGAAAGACCCAAAGCTGTCTCCGCTGGCGGGGGACGCGTTCGCGGTGATCCAGCGGGAAGGGCCGATCGCCAAGACGCGGCTGCGGGACCGGTTGGGAGGCGCGCTGTCGGACGCGGCCATGGAGCGGGCGCTGGACGAGCTGTGGTCGCGGCTGAAGATCATCCGGGTGGACTACAGCCCGGAGCACGGGGCGTCGTGGGACATGCTGTTCCGCTGGGCGCCGGAGGCGGTGAACGAGGGCGCGCACCTGTCGGTGCCGGAGTCGCTGTCGGCGCTGCTCTCGAAGTACCTGGATGCGGTAGTGGCGGCAGAGCAGAAGGAAGTCGAGGAATTCTTCGGGCACCTGGTGCCGCGGTCGAAGGTGCGGGAGGCGATCAACGCGCTGCTGGGAGCGCGCGAACTCAGCTTCCTGCAGGTGGGTCCGCGTTCCATGGTGCAGGTGACGCCGCCGCGCACTCCCGCCAGCCGCCGTCAGCCGATCGCTCGCCGCCCGCACACCAAGCGAGCATGAGGAAGATCATCATTGCCATCGACGGCCC
>DATKKJ010000110.1 GCA_035543055.1 Terriglobales bacterium
ACCAGGCAGCCGAGTTCGGCATCGGTGGAAGCGATGGCGATGGCGGTGGGATCGCCCTTGGCGACTTCTTTGGCAAACGACGGACCGCTCATCGCGCCCAGGCGCGGGTGGAACTTATCGGCCAGCACCGCGCCGATCACCTCGGTCATGCGCAGCAGGGAATCGTTCTCGATGCCTTTGGTGGCGCTGACGAAGAGCATCTCCGGGCGCAGGTGCGGCTTCATCTGCCGGAAGAGGCGGCGGGTGTGGTGCGAGGGCATCACGCTGACCACGATGTGGGCGCCGTCGAGGACGTGGGCGAAGTCGTTGGAGGCGGTGACGGCGTCGGGGATCTTCTGGCCGGCGAGGAACAGGTCGTTCACGTGGCGGGAGTTGACCGACTCGCACACCTCTTTTTCGTACGCCCAGAGGCGGATGCGGTGGCCGCCTTTGCGGCCGAGAGCGATGCAGAGGGCGGTGCCCCAGGCGCCGGCACCGATGACGGCGATGTTCATGCGCGCGTCCTCTTGAGCTCGAAACGGTGCTCGGTGCCGGCGAGGAGGCGGCGGATATTGGCGTGGTGCTTGAGGATGATGAGGGCCGAGGCGGCGATCATGGCAGCCAGCACACCGGGAGAATTCTTTTCGCCATTAAGGAGCCACGCGAAGACAGGGAATGCGGCAGCCGCGAGGATGGAGCCGAGCGACACATAGCGGAACACGATCACGACCGCCGCGAAGATCACCAGAGCGATCAGGACAGCTTTTGGAGCCAAAGCCAGGAACGATCCAACCCCGGTGGCGACTCCCTTGCCGCCATTGAACCGCAGCCAGACGGGGAAGATGTGCCCGAGAATGGCGAATAAGGCTGCAATCGCAAGGGCGAGGTACCACTGTTGAGGGAAAGAGTTCGGCTTCACCCATGACGGCCTAGACACATTCGAGGCGAAGAAGGTGAACGATCCGGGAATGAGATACAGCGCAACCTGAACGGCTAAGAAGCCTTTGGCAGCATCGAGGAACAACGTTGCAAATCCCAGTAACGGCGATTTGCGGGCGACGTTGGTGGCGCCGATGTTGCCGCTGCCGATGGCGCGGACGTCCTCGCCGCGAAAGATGCGGACGAGGATGTAGCCAAAAGGGATGGAGCCCAGCAGATAGGCGACAGCGGCGACGATGATGTAGATAGTCAGCAATCTTTTCAGTAGAAACAGCGATCAGGCTGTCTCAGGAGACGTCCTGACGGGCGTCTCTACGGCAATGCAAACCGATCCAGCTTGGTGTACTGTGCGCCTTTGGGCGACAGCTCGCTCAAGTACAGGAAGAACTCGCGAGCGGTCATTGTACCGAAGTCGGGCGGGGGCATTTGCGCCAATCGGTCCTGCAGGACGGCGAAGAGGCGATTGGGGCGGTCGCCGCGGCCGCGTTGCGGGCGGCCGGAACCGGAACGCGCGAGCGTGAGATGGGGCGAGAAGGCACGCGGCTCGCGTTCGATGCCCAGGGGTTCCAGAGCTTGGTCGATACCTGCCGCCAGATCGGCCAGGCGCGTGTCGGCTTCGATGCCGATCCAGAAAACACGGGCGGACTTGGCGGTGGGGAAGAAGCCGGTGCCACGGAATCTGACGTCCACCCCCTGGGCTGCGACCGTCGTGAGTGCATCTTTGATGGCGCCGAGCTTGTCATCGGGCTGCTCGCCGATGAACTTGAGGGTCAGGTGCAGCGAGTCCGGGGCGACCCAACGGACGTCGGGGGCAAAGCCGCGGACGCCGGCGATGAAAGTGCGGATCCGGTGGCGGATCTCGTCGGGAATGTCTAGTGCGACGAACAGGCGCATACGTGATTGTGTAATTGGGTAATCGGGTAATTGGGTAATTTCAGAAAACCAGGCGGCAATTACCCGATTACACAATTTCCCGATTACTCAATCCGGTCACATCAGCTTACGTCTCACCAGGTCCAGCGCCTGCTGGGTGGCCCAGCGGCGGACGCGGTCGCGGTCGCCGGGGAACTGGCGTTCGACCACTTCGGTCTTGCCGCCATCGGCGAGCGCGACGTAGACCAGCCCCACCGGCTTGGTTTCGGTGGCGCCGGTCGGCCCGGCGATGCCGGTGACACCCAGCCCATAGGTTGCCTTGCACTTCTTGCGAATGCCCTCCGCCAGCGCGGCCGCGACCTCCTTGCTCACCGCGCCTTTTTCCTTGATGAGCAGCGGCGGCACCTCGGCGAAGGTGCGCTTCAGGTCATCGGAATAGACCAGGGCGCCACCCAGAAAATAGCGGGAACTGCCGCTGACGGAAGTCAGCCTTGCCCCGAGCAGTCCGCCGGTGCAGGACTCGGCGACGGCGATGGTGGCGCCGCGCATGTCGAGGTAATAGCCGACGATCTGCTCCAAGGTCTCGCCGTGGGTGGCGAAGACGAACTCGTCGAATTCGTCCTCCAGTTCGCCGGCCAGGTCATCCACGCGCTTCTGCGCCTTTTCCATGGAGCCGGCGCGGCAGAGAAGATGGAGCTGGCACTCGCCGGCGTCGGCCAGGATGGTGGTCTGCACGTCGTCGTACTTCCTGTAGATGGGCGAAGCGCGGCGGTCGCATTCCGACTCGCCCATCATGGCGATCTTGAGCTCGCGGCGGGCGAGGAAGATGGGCGGCACCTTGGTTCTCAGGCGCTCGTAGCAGTGCTCCTCGAACATCGCCTTCAGCTCCCAGGGCGGGCCGGGGAGGAGCATGATCAGTCTGTTCTTGCCCTCGACCGAGCCTTCCAGCCATTGGCCGGGCGCGGTGCCGCGGGTGTTGGGAAGAACGGTGGCGCCGGCGATCACATCCGCCTGCTTGACGTTGTTCTCCGGCATCTTCCAGCGGCGCTCGGCGAAGCGCTTGTAGAGGGCGGCGACGATGTCGGGGTCGCGCTTGAGTTCCAGGCCCAGCGCGTCGGCTACGGACTCGCGGGTCACGTCGTCCTCGGTCGGGCCCAGGCCGCCCATGAAGATGACCAGATCGGTGCGCGACAACGCGGTGCGGGCGACGCTGGTGAGCTGCTCGTGGCTGTCGCCGACCACGGTCTTGAAGGCCACTTCGATACCCAGCGCGTTCAACCTTTCCGTGAGGTAGAGGGAATTCGTGTCCTGGCGGAAGGGCGTAAGGAGCTCCGAGCCGATGGCAATGATCTCGGCGATCACAACTGGAAGTGTAGCAAAGGCGTTCGGGTGGGGAAGAAGTACTCAGTACTCAGCAAGAAACCAGGAACTCAGTCCAGTAAGGGCTTCCCCTGAATGTCCCAGGAGAGGTGATGGACGGCGTTGTTGGTGGCCAGGATAGCGGAGCGTCCGGGTGCGAAGGCGATGCCGACCAAGCCATGCCCGGAGACCACGGTGCCGGCCTTGGCGTCGGGAGTGATGCGCACGATGCCGCGCTTGCCGGCCAGGGAGGCGGCGACATAGAGATTCCCCGCCGCGTCGAACGCCAGGCCCTGGGGGCGTCCCAATCCGCGGTAGAAGACGCTGGGGGCACCATGCGGATCGACCTTGTACACCACGTCGAAGCTGGAGGTGGTGGGGCCGGTCACGAAGAGGTCGCCGCTCGGGCTGAAGGCCAGATGGTAAGCAGAGATGCTGGGCTCCAGGGTGGCGAAGACGAAGATCTGGCGATCACGGGCGATGCGCCAGATGGTCCCGGTGCGGTCGCCGACATAGAGGTTCTGCTCGTGGTCGAAGGCCATGCCGGTGGCGATGCCCATGCCCTCGGCGTAGGACGACATGGTTCCGTTGGGGGCGACGCGATACACGGTGCCGTCGTAGCGCGAGGAGACGTACATCTGCCCTTCGCGGTCGAAGGCGATGGCGGTAGCGTTCATCATCTCCGAGAGGAAGGGCTTGACCACGTAATTGGTGTCGATCTTGTAGATGGAGACCGGCACCTTCTGCCCGCGCGAGCCGGAGAAGGTGACGTAGATGTTGCCCTCGGGGTCGAGGGCGGGATTGGTCACCGGGTGCAGGTTCTCGGCGATGGTGACGGCGACCCCGAGATTCCCGGGATTGCTGGACGAACCGTTGGTCGAGACCACGACCGGGCCGGACACGGCGGACTCGGGCGCGCGGGCGATCAGGAAATCGTCGGAGCTGATGACAATGGGGACATCAATCTCGCCCAGCTTCACGCGGGGGCGCTGCAGCTCGGGAGGCTTGAGCCCGCTGCCCACGATGCGGAACTCGCCTCCGGGCAGGACATAGGCCGGCTCCACCGCCTCGATGTGCGGCTTGCCGTTCACGTTCTTCTTGCCGAGCAGGCGGTCGGAGATGCCCATGTGCTTGTCGGATAGCTGCGGCGCGAAGTCAGATCACGCCCAGGCGCAGCAACACCTGGACGCAGATCAGTGTATACACGCCGGCCCCAAGGTCATCGAGCACGATGCCGGTCCCTCCCGGAAAGCGTTCGAGGGTGCGCACCGGCGGCGGCTTGATGACGTCGAAGACTCGAAAAAGTATAAAACCGGCGAGAAGAGTTTTCCAACGAAGAGGAACGGCGACCAGCGCGAGCATCTGCCCGGCGACTTCGTCGATGACCACGAAGCCGGGATCGTGGCGGCCGCACTCGCGCTCCACGATGCCGGACGCAGGAATGCCGATGGCACAGACGGCGACCACGACTCCGATGGCGGCGACTGCCTGAACATGTGCCGGCAGGCGCGAAGCGGCCAGGTACCAGAGCACGGTGGTTTCCGCCGAGGCCCAGGTGCCGGGGCCGGGGCGCAGGAAGCCGGTCCCTAGGAAGGTAGCGGTCCACCACGCCCAGCGGGTCCGAGCGGCGGAGATCTCAGGAGCGGCGGCGCTCATCCTGGTCCTTCCTGGCCTGCTGGGTCTCGGCGTCGCCGATGGCTTCCGGGTCGGTGATGGGGCTGGAGACCACGTAGGCGCCGCTGGCCCACTTGCCCAGGTCGATGAGGCGGCAGCGCTCGGAGCAGAAAGGGAATTCCGGCTCGCGGCGCAG
>DATKKJ010000111.1 GCA_035543055.1 Terriglobales bacterium
CGGTACGGATGGCTTCCCGCAGGCGGTCCTCGTCCACAGCTCCATACAGCCCCGCGAAGTAGCGCAGGTTCTCCAGACCGGTCATCTCGTCGTAGAGCAGCGGGGCGTGCGCCATGTAGCCGATCTGGCCGAGGACGGAGCGCAGGTCGCCGGCGCCCAGCAAGGTCACCGTGCCGCTGGTCGGGCGCGCCAAACCGGAGATGACCCGCAGCAGCGTACTCTTCCCCGCCCCGTTGTCACCGAAGATGGCGTACAGGCGGCCGGCATTGAAGGTGATGCTGACTTCGCGCAAGGCGGCGAAGCGTCCGAAAACCTTGGTGACTTTCTCGAGAACGACGGGCGGGATGGTGCCAGTGGACAGCTCGCGTGCCTCAGTCAGCGGTCGTGCCGCTCGCTGGTGTGATGTTCTCGGTGGTCCTGAGGGGCGTGGTGTTGCCGGTCGGCTGCGTGCCGTCCGGCTTAGGAGCGTACTTGGAGGCGCACTTGGCCTGCAGCATCTTGGCGTGGAAGACGCCGTCGCGGCCGTAGGTGCCCTCGGCCAGAGCCTGAGCGTTGTCCACGAATGTGTCCGGAGGCGCTTCCGTGCCGGTGTATTCCACGCTCAGAAGATGGCCTTCTTCCACTAGGGTGAACTCAACATGAGTGCCGCGGCGCTTGATGGAGCCGGGCTCGACGTTCCCGGCCACGCGCAATCGCTTCTTGTAGCCATCGTCACCCATCTTCTTCAGTTCCTTGATGGTGACGTAGTAGCTCTTGCTCTGCTGCACACCGGTGAAAGCCAGGTAGGCGAGGGCCACCACGATGATGCCGATGGCAGCGCCGAACTTCACGAATTTATTGCTGGAAGGCCCCATGTCCTGCTTCAACTTTACGGCCCTGAGAGCGGTGGGTCAAGCGCGTCAGGTGCTCGCCATTGATGGGAAGCGCTTCTCACAGGACGCAGGGTGAGGACTGCCCGCGTGCCCGTCGCCGAGGGCGCCGGCGCTGCGCGGGACGCCAGCGTTCGGGGCGTATAATGCGGATTGGGAAGAGGCTGACGGACTCATGAGCGGAAGCAACGGCAGCAACGGTGACGATGTCCTTAAGCCGCGCGGGAAGTGGATCGCGCGGCGCAAGGCGGAGAACAAGGACGGCAACTTCTCGCAGATGCACTATGCCCGCCAGGGCGTGGTGACCGAGGAGATGGAATATGTGGCGCGGCGGGAGCGCCTGTCGCCCGAGCTGGTGCGCGACGAAGTGGCGCGCGGGCGCATGATCATCCCCGCCAATATCAACCATCCCGAGCTGGAGCCGATGTGTATCGGGGTGGCGTCGCTGTGCAAGATCAACGCCAACATCGGCAATTCCGCGGTCACCTCGAACATCGAAGAAGAGCTGAAGAAGCTGCACACTTCCGTGCACTACGGCGCCGACACGGTCATGGACCTCTCGACCGGAGGCGACATCCACGAGATCCGCGAGGCCATCCTGCGGCACGCGCCGGTACCCATCGGCACGGTACCGATCTACGAGGCGATCGCGCGGGTGAAGCGGCTGGAAGACCTGACCGCCGGCATCATGCTCGAGGTGATCGAAGAGCAGGCGGCGCAGGGCGTGGATTACATGACCATCCACGCCGGGGTGCTGATCCAGTACCTGCCGCTGGTGGCCGATCGCATCACCGGCATCGTCAGCCGGGGCGGGGCCATCCTGGCGCAATGGATGGCGCACCACCACAAGCAGAACTTCCTCTACGAGCGCTTCGAGGACATCTGCAAGATCTTCAAGAAGTACGACGTGTCGTTCTCCCTGGGCGACGGCCTGCGGCCGGGGTGCATCGCCGACGCCAGCGACGAGGCGCAGTTCGCCGAGCTGCGCACCCTCGGCGACCTGACCAAGATCGCCTGGAAACACGACGTGCAGGTCATGATCGAGGGCCCCGGCCACATCCCGATCGACAAGATCAAAGAGCAGGTCGACAAAGAGAACGAGTGGTGCAACGAGGCGCCGTTCTACACCCTCGGCCCGCTGGTCACCGACATCGCGCCCGGCTACGACCACATCACGTCGGCGATCGGGGCGGCGATGATCGGCTGGTATGGCGCTTCCATGTTGTGCTACGTCACGCCCAAGGAGCACCTCGGCCTGCCCAACGAGAAGGACGTGAAGGACGGCATCATCGCCTACAAGATCGCCGCCCACGCCGCCGACCTGGGGCGGCACCGCCCGGGAGTGCAGGACCGCGACAATGCCCTCAGCTACGCCCGCTACAAGTTCGATTGGGAGAAACAGTTTGCGCTCTCGCTCGATCCGGAGACCGCCCGCGCCATGCACGATGAGACCCTGCCCGACGAGTTCTACAAGGAGGCGGCGTTCTGCTCCATGTGCGGCCCCAAGTTCTGCTCCATGAATTACTCGTCCAAGGTCGATGAGTACAACAAGCAGGTGCATGGGCTGGAGAAGAAGGATTTCTCGGAACTGGTGACCAAGATCGCAGGAATGAAGTAGCTGGTAGCTGGTAGTTAGTAGCTAGGAGATGTTTGGGCCGCGGACGCGCGGCCTTTGCTTTTTCCAGCAAACTCTTCCAATGTCAGATGGATTTTTCGAGCAGAGCCGCTGCGCGTTGCAAGGCTTCCGTGAGCGCCCGCACCTGGCGCCGCGCCTCGGCTGCATCGTGCACTTCGAGGGCGTCTCCGATGCCAGGCAGGACCGACACCGCATAGCCGGTCAGGCGTCCGGGCGCATAGATGGCGTGCCGGAACCAGGGACGGCTCGGCAGTCCAGGGTTGAGCAGAAGCGCGCCTTCGGCCTCGCGCAGTGCCCGATTCAGTGACTGCACGTCCGGGCCCGGGCGGCGTTGCGCCGCGGTGAGGGCGGCGCCTGCCCGGCTCAGCCGTTCCGCGGCTGCCGCTGCATCCGCGAACGACGGCGCGTCCTTCCCCAGCTCGGAGACGGCCCTCTTCTCCATCGCCTGGATGTAGCCCGCGATCTCTTTGCCGTACGCCTCGAAGTCGAAAGGCAGGACATCGGCGTCAGCCATGTGCACGATCTCCAGGCCGAAGACGCGCGCCATCTGCTGCTCGTAGAGGAAGTCCGGGTCCCCAAAGCGCTTGAACCAATCGAAGTTGTCGAAGGCGGAGTGGTACACACCGTACGGTCCCGAGGACGAGATATCGGTCGCGGGCACCGCCGCATGTTGCAGGAAGGGCGTGTAATCTGAGCCGCTGCCCAGGTCACCGACGGGGACATCGTCCTTGAGGCGCACCAGGGGCAAGCGCCGCGACACACCCACGATCTGCTGCTCGCCGGTCTTTTCCGGGCTCTGCGCCTGCCACGCGTCATACAAAGTCTGCTTGCCGCCGGCCGCAGGCACGATCTTGGTGATGTCGCGGACGAAGTCCTTCAGGGTCGGCACCGCGGCCGCGCCGAAGCGGGGGCCGGCCACCGCAGTATCCATGTTGAAGTAGGCGACGGCGCCGCGCAGCTCCGCCTCGTGTTGCTCGACCCATTCCACCGAACCAATCAGGCCCCACTCTTCCCCGTCCCAACTGCCGATCACGATGGTGCGCTTGGGCCGCCAACCGGAACTGAGCAACGCACCCAGTCCATGCACAGTTTCAAGCATGGCGGCGGTGCCGCTGCTGGGGTCCACGGCGCCGTAGGCCCATGCGTCGCGATGGTTCCCTGCGACCACCCACTCCTGCGGAAAGCGGCTGCCGCGGATGGTGCCGATCACGTCCCAGATGGTGCGCTCGGCCTGTTCGAACTTCAGCCGCAAGTGCACCCGTGCCGGACCCGGTCCCAGGTGATAAGTGAAGGGCAGCGCGCCCTGCCACGCACGCGGCGATGGCGGCCCGGCGAGATTCTGCAGGATGGGTGTCGCGTCCTCGGGGGAGAGCGGCGTGACCGGGATCCCGGGCATCTCCGCCGAGCGCTGCGGCGGCATGCGGGCGCTCTCCGGCAACGAGGGGAGCGAGGCCACGCCGGGCGTCGTCGGATCGCCGGGGAACTCGAACATGTAGCCCACCGACCCCCGCTGCACGGCGCCCAGGGGCCGCCACGGCCCCTTAGGATAGGTATCACCCTGGAAGTATCCGTCCTGCTGCGGGTCGGAATAGAGGATGACCCCGGCCGCGCCGCGTTGCTGGGCGACGAAGGGCTTGACCCCGCGGTACATCTCGCCATAGCGCACCAGGACGATCTTGCCGCGAACGTCCACGTTCATCTGCGCCAGGGTGTCGAAATCCTCGGGCCGCCCGAAATTCGCGTACACGACGTCGGCTTCCAGGTCGGCCGGCGCCGAGTAGGCGTTGAATGCGATGATCGCACGGCGGTCCACTTCGCTGCCGGCGTGTTCCGGCGTGGGACCATGCATGGTGACGCCCTTGGGCGCGACCAAATCCACCCGCACTTCGCTGGGATACGGCAGCCACACCTTGTAAGGAACGATCTCCGTCTCCAGACCGGCCTCACGGAATCGGTGAGCCACGTACTCCGCCGTGGCGCGGTCCTCCGGGGTGCCGGCGACGTGCGGGGCCGAGGTCAGGATGCGCAGGTGCTCTTCGGCCCGGCGCGGGTCCGGCGCCGCAAGGAACCTGCGGTCGATCTCCGACTGGGCGGCAGGGTCGAAGAAGCCCAGCATGGCGGGCTTCGATGACGGCGGCGTCTGAGTAGAGGATGAAAGCGACGCCAGACACAAGCCGAGGACGACAAGACGGCGCCGGAATCTCATGCCGGCGTCACGCCGCTGCGGGATTCGATGGGGAGTGCCAAGCGGACAATTTACACTAGCGAGATGAGGTGACCAAGCGCGCGTGTCCGGACCCGACCTTGAGTGCCCGAGTCCTTCCCCTCCGCCGCCGCGTGCTGGCGATCCGAACGGCGAGTTGCGGGCGCTTGCCGCCTCCGCAGGCCCGGGTCCGGAAGCCGCCCTTCCCAGCCGGATCATCCCGCCGGTCCTGCGCGCTCTACGCAATCACGACTACCGTTATTTCTGGCTGGGGAACTTTCTGTCGAACATCGGCACCTGGATGCAGAACGTGGCCCTGGGCTGGCTGGTACTCGACCTGTCGGATTCGGCGTTTTGGCTGGGGGTCGTGGGGTTCGCATCGGCCGCACCCATGCTGGTGTTCTCGCTATTGGGCGGCGTCATCGCCGACCACATGGACCGCCGGCGCATGCTGATCTGCACCCAGTCGGCGATGATGCTCTTTGCCCTCGTGCTTGCCGGGCTCTGCTATGCAAAGGTGATCACCGTTCCCCAGATCGTTGTGCTGGCTTTGCTGACCGGCGTGGCGATGTCGCTGAACATGCCCGCCTACCAGGCGCTGGTGCCGCAACTGGTGCCGCGCGAGGACCTGAGCAATGCCATCGGACTGAACTCCGTCCAATTCAATCTCTCGCGCATCATTGGTCCCAGCGTGGGCGGGCTGGTGATGGCGTGGCTCGGGGCGAGCGCGAATTTCCTGCTCAACGGCATCAGCTTCCTGGGGTTGCTGCTGGTGCTGGTGCGCATGCGCCTCCCGCGGCCGGAAGTGGACGGCATCAGCGCCACCCTGTGGCGGCGTCTGGGCGACGGCTTCCGCTACGTGCGTGACCGCCGCGAGATGTCGTCGCTGCTGATGCTGGTGGCGCTCGCCAGCCTCCTGGGCATCCCCTACCTGAGCTTCATGCCCTACTTTGCCCGCGACATCCTGCACTCCGGCCCCCGGGGACTGGGCGTGCTGCTGGCGTGCTCGGGGTTCGGATCGCTGGGAGCAGCCGGTACCGTGGCCTATCTTGGGGTCGCTGGAACCAAGCGGCGCGGACGGCTGCTCGTGCTTTCCGGCTCGGCGTTCTTCCTTGCCGTGATCCTGTTCACCCTGTCGCGCAACTTCTATCTCTCGTGTGGGTTGCTGATGGCAGGCGGCTACTGCTCGATCCTCATGGTGGCCACCGTCAATACCTTGCTGCAGCACCTTTCGGCCAACGAGATGCGCGGGCGGGTGATGAGCATCTACACCATGGCGTTCCTGGGATTCGCGCCCGTGGGCAGCCTGATCGCAGGCGCGCTGGCGGGCGTGGTGACTGCGGCCCGCGCCATCGAAGGCATGTGCGCCGTGGCCCTGGCCGCTACGCTCGGGCTTTACTGCTTCCGTCGGGAACTGCGTGAACTCGACTGACTAAGTCATTGGGTTGCGATACAAGAAGAGTGGGATCGCGCGTTGCGCCACTGGTTCGGATGCCCGTCGCGTGACGCCGCCGAAACCCCGCGCCTGGCAGCGGCTACTTCCGCTTCAATACCTTTTTGACCGCCTCGACGATGAACGGCGCGGTCAGGCCGTACTTGTTCATGAGCTGATCGGGCGTGCCCGACTCCGCGTAGGTGTTCTGGATGCCGACGAACTCCATGGGCACTGGGTGGGACTTGGCCACCGAGCGCGCCACCTGGGAGCCCAGGCCGCCGTCGAGCAGGTGCTCCTCGGCGGTGACGATGGCGCCGCACTCGCGCGCCGCTTTGGCCACAGCCTCGTCGTCGAGCGGCTTGATGGTGTGCATGTCCACCACGCGCGCCGAGATCCCTTCCTCTTCCAACTGCGCCTGCGCCTGCAAGGCGTATCCGACCTCGAAGCCGCAGGCCACGATGGCGACATCGCGCCCAGCGCCGTGCACCTTGGCCTTGCCGATCTCGAAGGTGTCATTGGGGCCGTAGATGATCGGCGCCTTCGCCCGGCCGGTGCGCATATACACCGGGCCTTGCCATTCGGCCATGCGATGCACCAAGGCGCGCGCCGAGAACTCGTCGGCGGGGTGCAGCACGACGAACCCGGCCAGGCCGCACATCAGCGCGAAATCCTCCACCGACTGCTGGCTCGGGCCGTCCTCGCCGATGGAGATGCCGCCGTGGGAGCCGACGAACTTCGCGTTCACCCGAGGATACGCTACGCACATGCGCAGCTGGTCGTAACCCTTGTCGCAGAGGAAGACGGCGAATGAAGAGGCGAACGGGATCTTTCCCGCCAGGGCCAGGCCGCTGGCGATGCCCACCATGTCGGCCTCGGCGATGCCGCAGGTGTAGAAGCGGTCGGGGAACTTCTCCTGGAACTTGGCGCTGAAGGTGGACTTCGCCAGGTCGGCGTCCAGGGCGACAATGTTCGGGTTCTTCGCGCCCAGTTCGGCGAGCGCCTGGCCGTAGGCCTCGCGCGTCGCCACGCCCATCTTCAGCTCGAATTTTGAGGTCGTCGCTTTCATCGCAGCGCTGGCTTCCAAATCGCCCCCTTAGTTGGATGCTCCCGCGAGTTGTTTCCCGGCCGCTTCCAGTTCCCGGACTGCGGCTTCCACTTCTTCCGGCTTGGGCGCCACCCCGTGCCATTTGATGTTGTTCTCCATGAAGCTGACGCCCTTGCCCTTGATGGTATTGGAGATGATGACGGTGGGCTTCAAGGTGGCGGCGCGCGCCTCGGCCAGCGCCGGCAGCACCTGCCGGATATCGTTGCCGTCGATCTCGACGGGGTTCCAGCCGAAGGCCAGCCACTTCTCGGCCAGCGGCGAGAGGTCGAGGATCTTGTGAGTGAAGTCGTCGAGCTGCTGGCGGTTGTTGTCCACGATGACGGTGAGGTTCGCAAGCTTGTGGAAGCCGGCGAACATGGCGGCCTCCCACACCTGGCCTTCCTGCGCCTCGCCGTCGCCGATCATCACGAAGGTGTGGAAGTCCTTCTTGTCCAGGCGCGCGGCCAGTGCCATGCCGATGCCGATGGAGACGCCCTGGCCCAGCGATCCAGTGGAGGCCTCGAGGATGGGGAGCATGCGCTTGTCGGGATGTCCTTGCAGCGGCGAGCCCAGCTTGCGCAGGGTCATCAGGAGCGCGGGATCGATGTAGCCGGCTTGGGCGTAGGTGGCGTAGAGCACCGGACAGCCGTGTCCCTTGGAAAGGATGAAGCGGTCGCGGTCCGGCCATTGCGGGTTCTTGGGATCGTGGCGCAGCACGCCCCCGAAATACAGACCCACCAGCACCTCCACCGCGGACAGCGAGCCGCCGGGATGCCCGCTGCCGGCCGCGCCGATCATCTTCACGATGTCGATGCGCAGGCGGTTGGCGATGCGCTTCAGCTCATCCACCGAGACTTTCCGATCTGTCATTACCGGGGTTTCTCTCCCGCAGCCACTTTGCGTGACTGCTCCAGGGACCGATCCGAGGCCGGCTGGTAACCGCGAGTCTGGGCGGTGGGCGTCGGGGCCTCACGCAACTTGCGCACCAGGTACTTGCCACGGCCGGTCAGGAACCGCGCCAGCTTGCCGGAGACGGCCTTCAGCAAGACACGGTCCTCGCCGCTGAAGCCGTTGACGCGCTCGCTCTCCGCGTCCAGCACGCCGATCACCCGCCCTGCGATCTTGATCGGGGTCGCGATCTCGGACTTGGTCTGCTGGAAGCAGCGGAGGTAGGTCGTGTCGGCTTCGACGTCGGGCACCACGCGTGCATGGCCGTCTTGCGCCGCCGAGCCCACGTTGCCCCGGCCCAGGGCGATCGAGGCGCACGGTTCCTGTTCCGCTTCCGGCCCGCAGAACGCCGTCCGCACCGCCTGGTCCGCTTTGACCAGATAGATGGCTACCCAGAAATAATGGCGGTCGTCATGAAGGATGCGGGTGATCTCCTGCAGCGTCTCGGTGTGCTGTACCGGGCGGTCGTCGGCGATGGCTCGCTCGACGGCTGCCAGTACATCGCGGGCAGAGCGATAGCGTTTCATCCACGGTCCTAAAGGAGAGATTGAAGGGAACGCCGCTAGTGTAACCGTGCTGTCATGGGCGGTCAACGAGATGCTCATGCATCATTTTCGATGCAATCGCCTTAGGGAATGGCCGGCTCCACCTGGGGAGCGGTCGCCTTCGCCGCGACCGGGGCCTTGGGGAACCACTGGCGGATGGTGGGCAGGGCCGCGCGCGCAGCCGCTTCCCCGATCTGTACCAATTCCCTGGAGCGGTCGAAGCAGTCGTAGGCAAAGCCGGTCACGTCGGGCTCCAGCACGATATCGGCGTCCTTCTGCCAGATCGCCGACATGCGTGACTGGGCGATGGAGAAGCACTGCCCGATGACGTCGAAGACGTGGCGCGGGCCGCTGCAACCGTCCATCAGGTTGGAGCGCAGGAAGACGGCAATCACGCGGTCGGCGCCCCCTTTGCGCAACGGTTCGGTGGGCACGGCGTGGGCCAGCAGCCCGTCCACCAGCATCCGTCCCCCGATCTCCACCGGCAGGAACATCCCGGGATAGGCGCAGCTGGCGCGCACCGGGTCGATGAGCGGGCCACGGCGGAACAGGACCGGCTCGCCGGTCAGGAAGTCGGTGGCGGTGACCGCCAGCGGGATGCGCAGTTCTTCGAATGTCTTGACCTTGAGCAGCTTGTTGAGGAGAACGGTCATCCGGTCATTGGAGGCAAAACCGTAGCGCGAGACCGTCCAGCGGGCGAAGTCGCGGAAGCGCACCAGGGCCGCGATCTCTTCCATCTCCTTTGCGGGAACGCCGCTGCAGTAGATCGCGCCAACCAAGGCGCCCACACTGGTGCCCGCTACAAAATCGATGGGGATGCGCGCCTCCTCCAGCACCTTCAGCACGCCGATGTGTGCCAGCCCGCGGGCGAACCCGCCGCCGAGCGCCAGGCCGACCTTGGGCCGCGAGGTCGGGGCAGGGGTCGAGATGCGCCCCTCGTCGGAACGAAGAAGTTCGCGACGGAATGCCTGCGCCGAGCGTGCTAACCTGCTGAAAATACTCATCGGCCCTCACCCCCAATCGTGGACCGAGCGCATGGCCCGCATCTGGTAGGATGCGGCAGCTTGTACTTGTGATGCAGCGTAACCCCCATGAACAGAGGATGAAAAGGTGCCATCGGTACGTAGTCCAATCGAAAGTAACGTCCGGGAGTAACCATGGCGCGTGAGATCTCCGCCGGGGGCGTGGTCATCCGGCACATGCGCGGCGGCTGGCACATGGCGGTCATCGAACCGGCCGGCAGGGGCGCCCAGACTCGGCCCGGGCGCAAGCCCACCCGGGGTGTCCTGGCCCTCCCCAAGGGCCTGGTGGACAAGGGGGAGAAGCCGGAACAGACCGCCCTCCGTGAGGTGCGCGAAGAAACCGGGGTGGAAGCCGCCTTCCTGGGCAAGCTCGGGGACATCAAGTACACCTATGTCCGCTCCTGGGGCGACGGCGAAAAGGTGTTCAAGATCGTCAGCTTCTACCTGCTGAAGTACACCTCGGGAGAGATCGGCGACATCAAGCCGGCTATGCGCAAGGAGGTCAGCCGGGCGGAATGGATCCCGCTCCATGACGCCGAAAGAGTCCTCTCCTACAAGGGCGAGAGGGACATGGTGGCCAAGGCGATGGCCTACATCCAAAGCCATCCTGACCTCGCGCCTGCGGTCGTGTGATTTGCGATTTGCGATTTGTGATTTGTGACTTGCGACTTGCCGGTCCCCCGGACCCAATCACAAATCAGAAATCACCAATCGCAAATCCGGAGGCCTGCATGGCTCGCCGCAAGCAACACATTCCCCGCCATGAGCACATCGAGCGCCACTTCACCGGGGGCGAGACCGTCCGCGACGTGGTCATCGGCATGTCCGACGGCCTGACCGTTCCCTTCGCGCTGGCCGCCGGGCTTTCCGGCGCGATCGGCGCTACACGGGTGGTGGTCATCGCCGGGCTGGCCGAGATCGCCGCCGGCTCCATCGCCATGGGACTGGGCGGATACCTGGCCGCGCGCTCCGACGCCGAGCACTACGAGAGCGAACGGGCGCGCGAGGAACGCGAGATCATCCAGCTGCCCGACGAGGAGGAACGCGAGGTGGCGGAGATCCTGAAAGCCTATGGAATGAACGACGAGGAGGTGCGTCCGGTGGTGGCGGCCATGGCCAAACGCCCCAAGGCGTGGATCGATTTCATGATGCGCTTCGAGCTGGGTCTGGAGAAGCCCGACCCCAGGCGCGCGGTCACCAGCGCCTCCACCATCGCCGGCTCGTA
>DATKKJ010000112.1 GCA_035543055.1 Terriglobales bacterium
GCCGGGTGCTGGGCGGCATAGCCACGCACCAGGTCCGCGGTGTGGTCGCGCGAGCCGTCGTTGACGACGATGATCTCGGCATCCCACTGCTGCTGCCCGATGTGCTCAAGCACCCGGTCGAGCGCGTGGCAGATGCGCTCACTCTCGTTGTAGGCGGGAATGACGATGCTGTAGCCGGGGGTTCCCATGCGGGCGCGGGACGTCGGAGGATTGTATATGGCGACGGTCGGGAACAGCAGGTCCCTCACGGCTGAAGCCGTTCGGGATGACACTCTACAAAACGGCGCTACTGCTGCAGGGCGGCGGCGACCTGCTGGGTCTGGCCCCGCAGTTTCTCGGCGCTGGCGCGGATGGCGGCCACCTTGTCGGCCAGACCGCGATTTTGCGCCAGCCCGCCGAGGCGCCCGGCATTCTCGATCTCGCGGTTGGCCGCGGCCAGCATGTAGGCGAGGGCGTCGGCATGCGGCTTCCACATGTAGGCCGAGCTGCGCTTAGCCTGGAAATCCTTCATCTCGGCCGCCATGCGGGCCTGGATGGCGACCATGCGCACCAGGCAGTGGGCGTAGTCGGCGCGAAAGCTCTTCTCTTTGCCGTAGTCGGCCTTGTAAGCCTCCGACTCGCCCGGACTCAACACCACATTGCCGTGGGGCATGGGGACGATGATGCTGCCGCCCTTGCTCCCCGCGGTGCGGTTGAAATTGCGGATGGTTTCGGCGGCCGATTCGATCTTGCTCTCCTCGGGACTGGTGGGCATCACCACCGGGGCCACGGGACGGGCGGCGGCCTCCGGGCTGCGCCCCGGACCCGGGGCGCTGGCAACCTGGGCTCTGGATTGGCCGCCCAGCATAGCAGCGGTTCCCCGCCCTCCTGCCCGCTTGTCCACCGCCTTCTTGAAGCGGGAGACCTTGCGGAAGTGGTCCTGGGCTTTGCCGTATTCGAGCTTGAGGGCCTGTTGTTCTTCCCCCATGTTCTCCAGGTGCTGCACGGTAACATCGCCATCCACCCGGCTGAGCAGGCTGCCGCCTTCCTCCTGGATGCGTGCGGCAAAGGTTCTGATCTGCCGGGCGGCGCTGTGGAACAGCTGGTCGAAGTGGTTGCCGAAGAAGACGTTGTAGGCGGCGACCGTGGCCAGCGCCTGGGGATGGTAGAAGGACTCGCGCAGGGATTGCTTGATCTCGCGCACCCGCTGCACCATGCCGGCGTCCATGAGATCGTCGAAGTGGCGGAAGTCCTCGACCTCCTGCTGGATGAAGGCGAACTCGGCCACCAGGTGGCGGTGTTCCAGCGGCATCTCGGGCACAGGATGGTCTTTGAGGATCTCGCTGAGGGAGCGCTCAAAGCGGAGGGTCGCTTCTTCCCCGCTGCCGGCCATGGAGGCGGTGGTGGCACGATACAGGAAGGTGGCGACGAAATCGGCCTTGTCGCGGTCATTGTCGGCCCGCGAGGTCTTGCCCACGTAATAGCGGAGGAGGGCCTCGGCGGTCTCGCTCGAGGTGGCGGACTTGAGACCGTCGCGCACCATGGGCGGGGTGATGGCCATGTCGAGCAGGGCCAGCCAGCGGCGCAGGACCTCGATGGAATGGCGGATGCGGCCTTGCAGGTTGGTCACCGCCTCGCTGGTGTCCTGGGGCAGCGGTACCCCGTGCCCGAGGGCCCGCTTGATCTGGTCCATGTAGAAGCCATGGACCGCGATGAGGTCCAACAGTTCCCGGATCTGATCCTGCGCCACGAATCCCCCGCCCGAAGCTGCAAAGTGGCTCTGGGAGAGCGAGACGGCGTGCAGTGTAGCGCATGGCGGGGGATGAGTACAGAGCGCTGAGAGCAGAGTGCGGAGTAACCAGGCGCACGCGACCACGGTTTCCGGGTCACAGCCTCCCGTGACTGGGCTCACTGAACAATATCGAAGCTCCGTACAAACTCGGGCGGTCGCCAGTCTCTAGCACCCGCCCCTGTCCGGCTGATCGCTTTCGGGGAGGATCCCGATGGGCACCGAACCGCTGCCGCTCAAGCTCTCCGACGGCTCACGGATCGGAGTGATCGGGGGCGGCCCCGCCGGCTCCTTCTTCAGCTACTTCTTCCTGGAAATGGCGCGGCGCATGGAGCTGCAGGTGTCGCTGGACATCTACGAGCCGCGGAATTTCTCCGTGGCCGGCCCGGGCGGTTGCAACATGTGCGGCGGCATCGTCTCCGAGTCCCTGGTGCAGAACCTGGCTTCGGAAGGCATCACGCTGCCGGAGAGCGTGGTGCAGCGCACCATCAACTCCTACGCCCTGCACATGGATGTGGGCAGCGTCACCATCTCCACGCCGCTGCAGGAGAAGCGGATCGCGTCGGTGCACCGCGGCGGCGGTCCGCGCGGCCAGGCCCCCCGGAAGTTCGGAGGGCTGGACGGACATCTCCTCGGCCTGGCGGTCAAGAAAGGGGCCCGAGTGGTGAATAGCCGGGTGGAGCGGGTGGAACGCCAAGACGGCCACCTCCAGCTGATCCCCGCGGGCGGGCCCCCGGCGAGCTATGACTTCGTGGCCGTGGCTTCGGGGGTGAACAGCCCGGCCAGGATGCTGGAGCCGCTGCACCTGGCGTACCGCCCTCCCCGGACCACCAAGACCTACATCTGCGAATACTGCTTCGGGCGCGACCTCATCCGGCAGGAGATGGGGACGTCCATGCACGTCTTCCTGCTCAACCTGCCGCGGCTGGAGTTTGCCGCGCTCATCCCCAAGGGAGATTACGTGACGCTCTGCCTGCTGGGGCGCGACCTGGACCGGCAACTAGTGCAGTCGTTGCTGGACACGCGGGAGATGAAGGAAGTCCTGCCCGCGAACTGGAAGCAGCCGGAGGATTACTGTCACTGCTCCCCCAAGATCAGCACCGACACGGCGGTCGAGCCTTTCGCCGACCGCCTGGTGTTCATCGGCGACTGCGGCACCACCCGGCTGTACAAGGACGGCATCGGCGCCGCCTACCGCACCGCCAAGGCAGCCGCCAAGACGGCGATCTTCAAAGGCATTGCGGCGGAGGACTTCCGCCGCCACTACTGGCCGGTGTGCCGGCAAATCCACCAGGACAACCTCATCGGCCGCCTGGTGTTCGCCGTCACGCGCCTGATCCAGGGGCAGGGATTCGCGCGCCGCGGCATCTGGCGCATGGTCTCCAAGGAGCAGCAAACCCCGGGCTCCTCGCTGCGCATGAGCACCATCCTGTGGGACACGTTCACCGGCAGCGCCCCCTACAAGTCGGTGCTGCGGCGGGCGTTGCATCCGGGGTTCCTGGCGCGGCTCCTCTGGGAGATGCTGGCCGGGTTCTGGGTCGCCAACCACCACAAGAAGGAAGCGAGGGCGCTATGAGATCGGGCATCCTGGGAAAGATGTATCGCGACGGCGAGATCATTTACCGCCAGGGCGAGATGGGCGATTCCATGTACGTGGTGGAGAGCGGCCAGGTCGAGCTGCTGCAACGCAAGGACGACAAGGAATACTGCCTGGCGATGCTCGGCCCGGGAGAGTTCTTCGGACTGTCGGCGCTGTTCGCGCAGGATGTGCGCTCCGCCACCGTGCGCGCCGTGGGTGAAGACACCTGCGTCCTCCGCCTGCAACGCAAGGCCTTCATGAAGCGCGCCCACGAGGACGCCTCGTTCATGGTCAACATGGTGGAGAAGCTGATCCAGCGCATCCGCGAGCTGGAAGCGTCCCTGGTGCGCGTCGGGGAGCAGCCATACGCCCTGGACTTGCAGGCCACCGCGGACAAGGACCACACTCGCACCTAGTCGCGCCCCACTACAATCCGCCAGAATCATCGAGAGAGACGCCCTTACGGGCGTCTCCGCTGGAATGCGGGTACAATCCCGGAGCATGAAGTCCCTCGACGAATACCTGCGCGACGCCGAGCAGGCCCACGGGCATCTCTGCGCCGGGCAGGTGCTGGGGGTGCGGCTGGCCATGCTGGGGCTGGAGAAGCTGGGCATCGAGGACCCGCGGGGCAAGGACCGCAAGCGGCTGGTCACCTTCGTCGAGATCGACCGCTGCGCCACCGACGCGGTGGCGGTGGTCACCGGCTGCCGCCTGGGCAAGCGGGCGCTGAAGTTCCGCGACTGGGGCAAGGTCGCCGCCACCTTCGTGGACGTCGCCAGCGGCAAGGCGGTGCGCGTCGTGGCCCGGGAGTCGTCCAAGACCCTGGCCCGGCAGATGCATCCCGAGATCGAGAACAAGAACCAGCAGCAGATGCTGGCCTACCGCGAGATGAAGACCGAGGACTTGTTCGACGTGCAGTGGGTCAAGGTGGAACTGCCGCCGGAGGAGTTCCCCGGCTACAAGGGGGAGCGCATCGTCTGCCAGCAGTGCGGCGAGGGGAACAACTTCAGACGTGAGGTTCGCCGAGACGGACGCGTGCTGTGCCGGGGTTGCGCGGGAGAACGCTACTACACACCTCTCGAATAGAGAGGATTGCCTGACACTTCGCCCGCAGCGCTCTTCTCACCTACCTACAAGAAGCCAAACCAGCTCCGAAGGTCGCAGAACGGCTCTAAGTCGTTTTTTGATTCAATCCTGTTGCCGGGCAAGATATCCACCGTAGCGCTCCCACAATAACCACCCTCCGCATAGCCAACTACGGTTTCGGAGTGCGGCTTATCATGGGAGTCCACGAACTCCACGTTGACGTGGCACTCCGTGACAGGCTGAACGAAGGTGCGCTTCCGGTCACCCGGTTTGAGGTCAGGGAGGCGATATCGCTCCCCCCGCTCCTCCACTTTCACGGCAACGCTACGCAGTGTCCCGTCCGTGCGATTGCTAACCACAACCTGGATCCCGAAACGAGAGCGTACGGCGACGCCTGCTAGGTAGAGGAACAGTAACCCGGCAATCGTCAGGACTATCGGCCGAGATTTGCGCGAGTGGGGCAAGCAAACACCGACGTTGCGTCGCTCCGGCATTGTAGCGCCAGACGAAAGGCGCAACTTCCGCTGCGCTTTGTTTGCCGGGCTGCCGGGGTCGGCCGGCCTACGGAAGCTTATCGCTTGGCGTCGGAGTCCTCGAACTTGGTCGGCCGCTTGGTGCTGGTGGTGGTCGTCTTCTTGGTGGTCGTCGTTGTCGTCGGCTGCTTGGTAGTGGTCGTATTCGCCTGAGTCGGCTTCCTGGTCGGATAAAGCACCGGCTTGGTGCCGGTCTTGGTGGTGGTGGTGGTCGTAGTCGTGGTGGTGGTCTTAGCCGTCGTCGTGGAAGGATGCTTTCGGTGGGTGCTCTTATGAAGGGAAGCGGGCGGCCCGGCAAGTATCGTTGGTCGTAGCCCGGCCGAGGTTCCTTCGCTCCGCTCAGGATGCCGCCTGCGAGCTCAGACGCCCGCAAAGCGGCGGCACTCGTAGGCGTGGGCCAGGCGGAGCACGCTGCTCTCGTCGAAGTGGCGGCCCAGGATCTGCACGCCGATGGGCAGGCCGCTCGAGGAATCTCCACAGGGCACGGAGATGCCGGGAATACCGGCGAGGTCGGCGGTGACGGTGTAGATGTCGGCCAGGTACATGGAAAGCGGATCGTCCACCTTCTCGCCGAGTTTGAATGCGGGGGTGGGCGAGGTAGGGGTGACGATGACGTCCACTTTCTTGAAGGCGTCTTCGAATCCGCGGGTGAGCAGGGTGCGCACGCGCTGCGCCTTCAGATAGTAGGCGTCGTAGTAGCCGGCGCTGAGGGCGTAGGTGCCGAGCATGATGCGGCGCTTGACCTCGGGGCCGAAGCCCTCGTCGCGGCTGCGGCGATACATGTCGGAGAGTGACTTCACGCGGGCGGCGCGATGGCCGTAGCGCACGCCGTCGTAGCGCGCCAGGTTCGCCGACGCTTCCGCCGTCGCCACCAGGTAGTAGGTGGGAATGGCATATTCGGTGTGGGGCAGCGAGATGTCCACCACCTCGCAGCCGAGCTTGGCCATGTGCTGGAGGGCGGCCTCGATGGCGCGGCGGACGTCGGGGTCCAGCCCCTCGCCGAAATATTCCTTGGGCACGCCGACCCTCATTCCCTGCACCGGCTTGCCGATCTCTTGCACGTAATCGGGGACGGCCACGTCGGCGGAGGTGGAGTCGAGCGGGTCGCGGCCGGCGATGGTCTTTAGCAGAATGGCGGAATCCTTCACCGTCTTGGTGAGGGGGCCGATGTGGTCGAGTGAGGACGCGAAGGCGATCAGGCCATAGCGGGAGACGCGTCCATAAGTGCCCATCATGCCGACCACGCCGCAGAACGAAGCCGGCTGGCGAATGGAGCCGCCGGTGTCGGAGCCGAGGGCTGCCACGCAGAGGTTGGCGGCCACCGCCGCCGCCGAGCCGCCGGAGGAGCCTCCGGGCACGCGGCTCTTGTCGCGCGGGTTGCGCACCGGCTTGTAGGCGGAGTTCTCGTTCGACGAGCCCATGGCGAATTCGTCGCAGTTGGTCTTGCCCAGGATGACCGCGCCGGCGTCTTCCAGGCGCGCGACCGCGGTGCAATCGTAGGGCGGGATGAAGTCCTTGAGGATCTTCGAGCCGGCGGTGGTGGGGATGCCCTTGGTGACCATCACATCCTTGATGGCGATGGGGACTCCCGCCAGCGGAGGAAGCCGGTCACCCTGGTCGGCCAGCTTGTCCAGGCGCGCGGCTTGGGCCAGCGCGCGCTCCTTGCACAGATGGAGATAGGCGCCGATGTCGCCGTCCTCGGCTGCGATCTTCTTGTAGAACTCCTCGGCCAGGCGGACGGCGGAGAACTGGCGCTCGCGAAAGGCCAGACGCGTGCTCTCAACGGTAAGCAAGTTCAAGTCCATGGCAGACTTTAGTGAACGAATTCTCCTTCCGTCGGAGAAGAGGGCTCCGCAAGCTCCTCGTTGAAGCACCTTCTGATTTCCTGAAGCGTTACTTGGCGATCCACTCCCCTTTCCTTGTAGACTGCATCCGCGATATGGCGTGCTGCGTCGGACAGGAGAATTCCCCAGCCAATCGCCTCTCTATCTCCCCAGGTGCCTACGTTGAGAGTGCAATGAAGCCCTTCATTAGCAACCCACGCACGGAGCATCTCGCGTGATTTCGGGTCAGTGAAGACGTGAGGAGGAATTGATAGCTCTTTAGGTTTATCTTTCATAAACGTCCCAATTTATTTCTCGATCACCTTGGGAACCTTGAAGAATTCGCCGTCGGTCTCGGGGGCATTGCGCAGAGCGTCCTCGCGGGGGATGGAGGGCCGGGTCTGGTCGGGACGCATGGCCGACTGGGGCGCCATGCCTGCCGACACCTGGGCCATGGGCGGAACGTCGGTGGTGTCCAGCTGGTTGAGGCGGTCGATGTATTCCAGGATGGAGTTCAGGTCGCGCAGCATGCGCTCCCGCTCCGCTTCGGTCAGCTCCAGGTTGGCGAGATCGGCGACGTAAAGGACGTCTTCGCCGGTGACCTTCATGCCCGGTGCGAGGCCTTCTTCTCCGGCAGCACGAACTCGATGCGCTGCACCTTCTTGCCCAGCATGGAGTCCAGCCCCAGCAGGTACTGGGGCACGAAATCGCTGAGCTGGCTCCGCCAGGTCGCGTCCGGGACACGGACCCTCAGCACGCCATCCGTTAGCCCGAGGACGCTGGTGCGCTGCGCGACGTGGGAGCCCGCGACGAGCTGCCAGGCGATGCGTGCCGCGTCTTCGGCCGGCGCGCGGCGCAGGATCTCGGCGACGATGCGGTGGTATCCGAGGCGGGCAGGCTCAAGCCCGGACTCCACATGATTTGGCTGGTGACGGACCGCCGAAGCTCTCACGGCAGTTCCCCCTGAACGAATTAGCAACGCATTCTAGCACCAATCGAGCGGATAGGCTCAAGTCAAAATTGTGGATATTCATGAAAATCGCCGGCCGAAACCCAGGCGCCGAGCGGGGTTCCGACGGTCACCTGCCCCGATTACCACCGTACATTGACCGGCCGGATGAAGCGACATAGTATCGGCCCAGTCGGGATGACCCGAGGGTGGTGATGGAAAACGCATCAGTGCACGAACTGAACTTCGTCCCCCTGCAAGGGGCGGTATTGTGCGCGGACTGCGAGATCATCACCGAGAGCCATAGCGGACGCTGCCGGGTCTGCGGCGGGGGCGCGCTGCTCAGCCTGGCGCGGGTGCTGGGCGGTCCCCTCGGCCCACAACGCGCCGTCCTGCTGGACCCCGCGGAAGCGGAGATGAACCGGCTGATCGAGGACTTGATCGAGTCGGCCTACCCGAGCGAAGAGGACGCGGACGAAGAGACCGCTGCCTGAGCCTTACGCTCTGTTGAAAATCGCAACAACCTATCGTGGAAAGCTGCCGGCGACGAAGGAGAGCGCCTGGTCGCGGGTGGTGAGTGTGCCCTCCAGCTGCCCATCCTCGACCGCGGAAAGGATCTCCTTGAAACGCGGCCCCGGCTGGTAGCCGACGGCGATCAGGTCGTCGCCGGTAATCAGCGGCCGGGGGTGGATCTGCTCCGCCGGCGTCTCCTCGAACTGCTTCCTGGAGAAATCGTAGAGGGTCAGGTCGCCGTGGCTGGCGAGGCAGTCGAGGCGATGCAGCTCCAGATGTTCCTCGAAGCGGTCGAGGCGCAGAAAGCGCTTGAGGGTGGACTGCTTCATCTTCAGGACGTCGGCGAAGCGCAAGTGGTTGGCGACCAGGGCGGCGATCTGCCCGGTGTCGTCGTTGGACATGCGCAGGCGCTGGGCGATCTCCTCCGCCATGCGGGTGCCGACCTCGACATGGCCGTCGAAGCGGATGCGGTCGGGCGCCACCCGGAAGGTGGAGGGCTTGCCGACATCGTGCAGCAGCGCGCCCCAGGCCAACGTGCGCGAGCAGCCGGGCGTCAGTCCCTCGAGCAACAGGAGAGTGTGCACCCACACGTCGCCCTCGGGGTGAAACTGCGGAGGCTGGGCCACGCCCTTCATCTTCTCGATCTCGGGGAGCAGTTCGTGCACCAGGCCGCTGGCGTCGAGCAGTTCGAAGGCGCGGCGGGCGCGGCCCTCGGTGAGCATCTTGGTGAGCTCATCGCGCACCCGCTCGCGGCTGACCTGGCGGATGGCGGGAGCCAGGCGGCGGATGGCGTCGAAGGTGACGCCGTCGATCTCGTATTGGAAGCGGGCGGCGAAGCGGACGGCGCGCAGCATGCGCAGCTTGTCTTCATCGAAGCGGCGCTCCGGCGGGCCGATGGTGCGCACCACCCGGCGCTCCAGGTCGGCGCGCCCGCCCACGTAGTCGAGCACCTGATCGCCGCTGGCCAGCGGGTCGAGCAGCAGGCCGTTGATGGTGAAGTCGCGGCGCTGCACGTCCTCCCGCGGGTCGCGGGTATAGCGCACCTCATTGGGATGGCGGCCATCGGTGTAGAGGCCGTCGCTGCGGAAGGTGGCGACCTCGATGGCGTTGGGGTACTCGGTGGGGCCGGGCGGCTGCTCTCCTTTTTCCATCGGGACCAGCACCACCCCGAACTGCGCGCCCACCGCCCAGGTGTGGGGGAAGATCTGCATGACGCGGTCGGGGAGGGCGTCGGTGGCCACGTCGTAATCGGCGGGCTCGCGGCCCAGCAGCAGGTCGCGCACGCATCCGCCCACGAGGTAGGCCTGGTGGCCGTGCTCGCGCAGAGTGCGGACGATCGCGGTCGCGTGCTCTCTGGCCGACGCCATGGGAGCAACTTTACCGCAGAGAGCGCAGAGAACGCAGAGAAGGGTTGGGCTTTTATACTGGTAAATGGTGGGTGGAGCAGCCTCCACCCGCTGTCAGCCGACGACTAACGACTAACGACCGACGACCCTTATGGCGTACATCCTGGGCATCGAGAGCTCCTGCGACGAGACGGCGGCGGCGGTAGTGCGCTCCGGCGAGCACGTGGAGTCGAACGTGGTGGCCTCGCAGATCGCGGTGCACCATCCCTTTGGCGGGATCGTGCCCGAACTGGCTTCGCGCGAGCACCTGCGCGCCATCGTGCCCGTGGTCCGGAGCGCGCTGCAGCAGGCCCGGCAGAGCTTCGAGTCGGTGGACGCCATCGCGGTCACGCAAGGACCGGGGCTGGCAGGGTCGCTGCTGGTCGGCGTCAGCTACGCCAAAGCGCTGGCCTTCGCCCTCGACAAGCCGCTCATCGCCGTCAACCACCTGGAAGGGCACATCCACGCTGTTCTGCTGGAAGAAAAGCAGAAGGGGCACCGCGACATCGCCTTCCCGGTGCTGGCGCTGGTGGTGTCGGGCGGGCACACACATCTTTATCTCGCCGAGGAGCACGCGCGGGGCTGGACCTACGAGAACATCGGCCAGACCCGCGACGACGCCGCCGGCGAAGCCTTCGACAAGGTGGCCAAGCTGCTGGGGCTGGGATATCCCGGCGGGCCGGTGATTGACAAGCTGTCAAAGCACGGCGACCCGAGCGCGGTGCACTTCCCCCCGGCGCATATCAAGGGGCGGGTGCGCGCCGGGCGCAGCAAGGCCAAGGGCGACACCACCTACGACTTTTCGTTCAGCGGCATCAAGACGGCGGTGCTGCGCTACGTCGAGACCCACAACATGCAGGCGGCGGTGGAGGGGCGGCGACGGGCGCTGGCCGCCAACCCCAAGCCGCATTTGCAGGATTATCTCGATGCCTGCGACCAGCCGACGCTGGACCTGGTGGCATCGTTCCAAAAAGCGGTGGTGGACGACCTGGTGGGCAAGACGCTGGCGGCGGCCAGCGAGCTCGACGTCGGGACGCTGTTCGTCACCGGCGGGGTGGCCGCCAATAGCGAGTTGCGGGCCCGTTTCGAGGATCAAGCGGCCCAGGCGGGCCTGCCGGTGCACTTCCCCTCCCTGCGCCTTTCCACCGACAACGCCGCCATGATCGCCGCCGCGGCCTATCCGAAATTCCTGGCCAGGGATTTCGCGCCGCTGGAATTCTCGGCGGAAGCGGGGTTACGACTTCGGTAACGATGAGGGCTGTGGTCGAACGTAATCTGGCCCGCGCGCGTCGTTGAGGGATAATGGTTGCCGGGGGTGGCTCATGAAACGGATCAAGACCCTCGTGGTCGTAGCGGTTCTCGCCTTCGCGGCCCTGGCGGGCTGGAAGGTGGGCACCTGCGAACTCGCCAATATGGAGCTGCAGGAAGACATGCTGAACCTGGCTTCCGGGGTCGGCGGCAGCTATGCCAAATACAATTCGCCGCATACGGATGAAGACTTTCGCGAGGCCGTCATCCGCGACGCCCGGGAACACGACATCCGGCTCCAACCGTCGCAGGTGACAGTCCGGCACACCGGCTCGGGCTCCGGGCAGGATTCGACCCTATACCTGGCTGCGGATTACAGGGTCCCGGTGGACGTGCTCGGGTACTCGTTCGTGATGCATTTCACCCCAACGAGCGAAAAGCGACTCTTCTAGCCGGATCTTTGCGCCGCTGGAGTTCTCGGCGGAGGCGGGACTCAGGCTACATCAAGTCTGAGAAGGGCGATTGTCAGCCGCCGATCTGAGCGGGCTCTCGCGGACAAATAGAAAGGGCCGTGACATTGGTTACGCTCTAGCCGCCAACTCCGGCGAGGGAGTCAGCTGCGTGGAGTCGTGCACCATCACAGCCCCTTGATGCAACCGCCGCTTTCGCGGCCCCGAGCCCCGGCGCTTCCTCGCAGAAGCGGCCGGTTTTTTCGGGTTCGGGAGCCGACCGGGTCGCCCCGGCTGGCTGATCACCCAGCCTACTTCGGACTAGCAAAAGTGAATTCGCTAACCCTTTCGACCGTCGACGGGCCTCACACTAATCACTGCCGCAAAAGCTGTCAATGCCCGTGTTTGGTGCAATTCTGGGCTTTTTCGGCCTGTTTGAGGCAAATTCCGTGGGGATTTCCTCATTCCGGGAACGCGAGACATTCCCATGCATCAGCCAGCGGGCCTCTTACGCAGAGCCGATCCTGGCCCTTGCACCAATGTAGGGCTGCACCATTCTTCAGCAGACGAGCTGTGGAAAACGCGCCGCCGGACTCACCCACAGAAAAAAAAGTAGCGTTAGAGTGCGGAGTAGTCGCAACCACCGAGGCCGAGGACCCGGGTCCCAGCAGAGAGCGAGGCCGCCCGTGAAAGACCAATTCGACACTTTGATCATGCAGATCTACAGAGGCGGGATCCGCTACCGGGAAGCGCTTCGCGAGTTCAAGAAGACCTTCATCACCGTCGCCTTGGAGGAAAACAAGGGGAACATCTCGCGCGCGGCCCCGAAGCTGGGGCTGCACCGCAACACTCTGAGCCGCATGATCGGTGAGTTGGAGCTGGACGTTGGTCGGCTGCGCGCCCTGCGCCGGCCGCCCGGCAAAGTGTCCGCCATCCCGGAAAGGAAAGCGGCTCGCTGAGCCTGCGACCCCGGCCTGAGCCATAATGTGCGTCGGACCCGGTGCGATGACACGGCCAGGCGCGCTACTCGCGTTTCTCTTCTCGGTTTGCATTTGCTGCAGCGCCCAGGCTCCGCCCGAGCCGCTCGCCATCACGACCGAATCGCTCCCCCGGGCCACCCTACGCCAGAACTACGTTTTCGAGTTGAAGGCGCGCGGCGGAGTGCCGCCGCTGAACTGGGAGGTGGTGAGCGGCAGTCTGCCCCCGGGGATCACGCTCGACCGCGCCTCGGGACGCCTGGCGGGAGCAGCGGGGTCAGTGGGCGAATTCCGTTTCACGGTGAAGCTCAGCGACGCAGCGCAGCCACCCCATACCGTGGCCCGGGAATTCGCCCTCAAAGTGGCAACGCCGCTGACCGTGGAATGGAAGCTCTATCCGCGAGTGGAAGGAAACAACGCCATCCGCGGGGCGGTCGTGGCCACCAACGGCACCGACGATGCCTTCGACATGACCTTCATCGCCGTGGCCGTGAACGAGATCGGCAAGGCCTTCGCCCTCGGCTACCAGCACTTCTGGCTGGCTCCCGGCGGCGTTAGCCCGCAACTGGACTTCGGTTCCACACTCCCCGCCGGCAGCTACGTCGTGCACGTGGATGCGGTGGGAGAAGTGCCTTCGCGCAACGCCATCTACCGCGCCCGTCTGCAGACACCCGCTCCCTTGGGCCTGATCGGGCTGCCATAGCAGAGGGGGCCCGGATACACTAAGCGGCGGGGGAACGCTACCGATGATCAGCCTGGCCACCTTCCGCGAACTCTATCGCTACAACTACTGGGCGCGCGACCGTCAGCTGGCGGCCTGCGCCCACCTGACCGAAGAAGAGTTCAGGCGCCCGATGGGTAACAGCTTTTCGTCGGTGCGCGACACCCTGGTCCACCTGCTGCAGGTGGAATGGATCTGGCTGGAGCGCTGGAACCTGCGGGCGCCGAAGGTCTGGCCGTCGGACGCGGGTCTCACCGGGCTGGCCCAGGTGACGGAGCGCTGGAAGGCGGTGGAGCGCGGAGTGTGGGAGTTCCTGGGCCGCGCGAACGAGCAGGACTTGCGACGCGAGATCTCCTACGTCAACTTCCAGGGACAGACCTGGACCTACGCGCTGTGGCGCATGATGATGCACGTCATCACCCACCAGAGCTACCATCGCGGCCAGGTGACGACTTTGCTGCGGCAACTGGGGAAAGAAGCGCCCATGGTGGACTACCTGCTCGCGATCGACATGGGCCTGGAGCCGTCGCAGGAATAGACCCGTCGCGGCCCAAATAACCCTGAACATCCGAACGAGACCGGCGTCTTCACTCTCGAGGCCTGGGAACGATGGCGCTGGCGGAGCAGGCGATCTTGAACACCAGCCGCGAATGTTCGCGGACCAGCCCTTCCAGGTCGTGCTCCCCGGCTTTCTTGCTGGCCAGTATTCCGGTCAGGTCGGCCCGCCTTGGCCTGGGTGGGCGCAGCCCTCTCGGATCCGGCTAACCGGCCACCGCGCCCTTCTTTTCCGTCGCGGCCGGCATCGTCTGCTGCAGCAGCCAGGCATGGGCGACGGAGGCAACGCTCAGCATCAGGAACACGATGGCTGCATTGCGGAAGGTTTCGCGCCACACCCCGTGAATGGGTCCGGGTGCCTGGACCCAGATCGCCTCCACGATGCGCCAAACCACGTCGATCACCACACACACCACGCCGATCCAGTAGGAGTAACGCGCGATCTGTCTGTGCATAGCTTTCCTCGCTGCCTCCCGTTCGTCCTCGCCGGGAGGCCAAGACCTTGGCTTGCGGGCAATGCTTGCAGGCGCACGTTACCACAACCCGCCCGCCGTTCGCGGTGAGGAATCCTCTCTGCGTCCCGGTGGGGAATACGTTCAGCGGACGCTGGACGTAATGATCTTGCCCAGCGCCTTTTCCAGCTGACTGACGATGTCGATGTCCTTGTAGATGACGTACTGGGCGCGGGTCTCGTTGCGGGCGTCGGCGGCTGACGCCCGCCCGGCCACGATGATGATGGGGATGGCGGCGGTGGTGGGGTTGGATTTCAGGGCGCTGATCAGCTCCGAGCCGGTCATGCGGGGCATGACCATGTCGGTAATGATCAGGTCGGGGCGGACGCAGCCCACCATCTGCAAGGCTTCGGCGCCGTTGGTCGAGGACTCCACTTCGTAGCCGCGCTCTTCCAGGAAGCGGCAGACGGTGTGACGCACCAGCATCGAGTCGTCCACGACCAGGGCGATAGGGGGCATAGGGGGCTTATCCGCTTCAGTTGCGGCATGGTAGCCCCCGGCCCGGCCTGCCCGCAAGTAACGCGGGTAATTTTCCGGCTGAGGCTTCCTGAGGCTGGTAAAATGGGCGGCGGATGTGGGGCGGCGGTGCGTCCTGTGCGCCCACGGATCGCAGCCGCTGCAAGTCAATGGCAAAGTACGTCTTTGGCCCGTATCAGCTCGACGTGGATGAGCGCAGGCTGGTGCGCAACAGCGAACAACTACGCCTGCGGGGCAAATTGTTCGACACCCTGCGCGTGCTGGTGGAGAACGCGGGCAAGTTGATGCGCAAAGACGAACTGATGCAGGCCGTCTGGCCGGATTCAGTCGTCGAAGAGAACAACCTGGACCACTGCGTCTCGCAGCTCAGGAAACTGCTGCATCCCGCCAAGTACATCGAAACCGTCCCCCGACACGGATACCGTTTCGTCGGCGAGGTGAGGACGAGCACGCCGCCATCGCGGCTGATCCAGCTCGAGCGCGTCCTGGACGGGGCCGATGCGCCCGAGCAGGAGATACGGTTCTTTACCGCCAGCGACGGCGTGCGCATCGCCTACACCGTCGGCGGCGAAGGGCCGGTCCTGGTGCGCACCATCGACTGGCTCAATCACCTCGACTTCGAGTGGAAGAGCCCTTTCCTGCGGCACTGGCTGGCCGAGATCATGCGCCATAACACCCTGGTCCGCTACGACCAGCGGGGCAGCGGGTTGTCCGACTGGAGCGTTGACGACTTCTCCTTCGAGCGCATGGTCAAGGATTTCGAAGAACTGGTGGATGCCGCCGGACTGGACCGGTTCGCGATCCTGGGCGGCTGCCAGGGCGCTGCCGTCGGCACCGCCTACGCGGTGCGCCATCCTGAACGCGTGGCCCAGCTCATCCTTTACGGCGCATTCGCCAACGGCTGGCCCTCGCCGGAGCAAGACCACGAGGAACAATTCCAGGCCCTGCAAACGCTGATCCGGGTCGGCTGGGGACGCGACAACCCCGCCTTCCGCCAGCTGTGGACCACCCTCTTTCGGCCGGATGCAGATGCGGTCGAGATGGACTGGCACAACGAGCTGCAGCGGGTATCGAGCTCGCCGGAAAATGCGGCCCGGATGCTGGCCGAATTCCCCAGCATGAGAATCCTCGACCTGCTGCCCAAGATCTGCTGTCCGACGCTGGTCCTGCATTCCCGCGACGATGCCGCCGTCCCTGTGCAGGAAGGCAGGCTGATCGCTGCCCGCATCCGCGGCGCCCGCTTCGTCGAGCTGCCCAGCCGGTGCCACATGGTCGGTCCCGGAGACCCCGCATGGGGCGTGTTCGTCGAGGAGTTCTCCAACTTCCTGTCGTGGCAGGAGACGCCGGCCAAGCGGGTCAAGCGCTCTTCGGCTTCGTGACCCGGTCTTGCGCTGCAAAATGACCGAGGGCGGCTTCGGCCGCCCTCTTCTGTACCCGTCCGACTACGCCTGCGGGACGGTGACCCCGCTCATCGACGACCCTTCACCCGTCCGGTATGGCACTAGCGATGGGATGAGCTTCGGCACTTGCTTGCGATAGTTCTCGTACTTGGCGCCGTGCACCATGACCAGGTCGCGCTCTTCCCAGCGGATCGCGATCAGCATGTACGCCGAAGTCAGGATGGCGAACAACAGGTGCGCACCGGTCATGGTGGGCGTCGCCCAGAAGGCGATGAACCAGCCCACATATAGAGGATGCCGCACGTACTTGTAGAACAGTGGCGTCCGGAATTCGAGATGCGTGTACGGCTGTCCCATCAGGTAGAGAGTCACCTGCCGGAGCCCGAACAGATCGAAGTGGTTGATCAGCAGCGTGCTCACGAATACCAGCGCGAAGCCGAATCCGAAAACCAGGTTCACGGCGGTCCGGACGGCTGGATCAGCCACGTTCCAGACCACGCCGCCGATCGGCTGCCAGAAAGCGAACAGGGCGATCAGCAGGAGGCTGGAGCAGAGCACGTAGGTGCTGCGCTCGGCGGACTCCGGGATCAGCCGGGTCAGCACCTTCTTGAACCCAGGCCGCGCCATGGCGCTGTGCTGCACCGCGAAGACCCCCAGCAGCAGCGTGTCGATCAGCAGCGCCTGCCAGAACGGCACGCGTGCGGCAGAGTCCATGCTTCGCGGGATATACATGTTCCCGATGAACCCCACGGCGTAAACGAAAGTCACAAAGAACACGGCGTAGCTCACCAGGCCGTAGGTGAATACTGCAAGACGCTTCATCATCGTCGCACCCCTTCTTTGGGACCGGGCCCCCTGCCCGGTTGTCCCCACGTGATGGGCGCAAGAGTAGCGGCCCGGCGGCGGCGGCGTCCTTTGGGGAACCTGAAATGTCGCTGAAAGATTCCTGAGAAGCGCGCCGCTGCGCAGGCCGGGGCACACCCGGTACACGGCTTCAAGGCGGAAAGGGCAGGACGGCGGTCAGCTTTCGTCGAGCTTGGTGCGCTCTTCGATTGCCATGTCCTTGAATTCGCTGGCTTCGAAGACTTCGGCGCAGTCGAGGCACTCGACGAACTCGGACTCTTCGTCGCGTGCCACCACGCGGACGCGCGGATGCTGGCAAGCTTGTTCCATCGGAGCTCTCTGGTCGGACGAGGCGGCGGTTGGTGACTGGCGGGGTGTCGTCATACTCCGGAATCGCACCGGAAATTTTGGTCATTTTAGCCCCCGCCTATTGGATGTCAAGCGGCAAGCAGGGGCCGGCCGTCTGCCCTTTCGATGGTTCAGCCGGGGGACATGAGTCCACCACGCGGACGTCAGCGGCGACGACCACCGCAGTGGCGGCCTTGACCTCGAGTTGCGATAGAGGCGGGGCGGTGGGCGCCGGATCTAAAGATACGTGAGCGCTTGTTTCCCGCCACCTCGCGCTTGAGTAAATCAACCGACGTCCGACTCGGGGGTAGTCGAGGCGGGGCGAAGCGGACCGGCGCATCCTCCAAGCAAGCCCGAGAAAGCACGAAATGGCCCCTCCCCGGCCTAATCAACTAAAATTGCGACCAATATAGTCGGCAATAATCAAACCATTAAGTATGAATGGGTTACCGTTCAATACCCTATGTTTCCATTCCCTGCAAAGCTTGCGCTCGAGGGCCTGACTGTGACTATAATCATATGCGACCAAATTGGTCGGGATTAGAGTAGCGGCGGCATGCTGAAGCTGACCAAGAAGGCGGACTACGGGCTGATGGCGATGCGTCATCTCGCCGAGCACACGAACGAAGGTGCGCTCAGCGCCAAGGACGTGGCTGAGGCCTACGGCATCCCGGCGGAGCTTCTGGCCAAGATCCTGCAGAAGCTGGTGAAGGCGAAACTGCTCCAGTCCAGTCACGGCATCAACGGCGGATATGCTCTGGCACGCGACCCGCGGAACATCTCGGCATTCGAGGTCATCAAGGCCATCGACGGCCCGCTGTTCATCACCTCGTGCGTGACCTCAGCGGGACGCGAGTGCTACCAGACGGACAAGTGCACGGTGCGCGAACCGCTGCGCAAGGTGAACGAGAGCATCCAGGACGTCTTGAGCCGGATCACCATCTGGGACATGAAGGAAGACCCGGCAAAGAACAACGGCTCCAAGAAGAACGGTTCGGAGGGCGTGACGGTCGAGGAACTGATCACGCTGAGCTGAACGGCACTGATCCAGGAGAAGTGAAGATGAGCACCAACGGCAATGGAAACCTCCCCGTGGGCGTGAAGCTGCCCATTTACATGGACAATCACGCCACCACCCCGGTCGATCCGCGGGTGCTGCAAGAGATGATGCCGTTCTTCACCGGCAAGTTCGGCAACGCGGCCAGCCGCAACCACGAGTTCGGCTGGGAGGCGGAAGCCGCGGTGGAACAGGCGCGCGAGCGCATCGCCAAGCTGATCGGGGCGACCGCGAAAGAGATCATCTTCACCTCGGGCGCCACCGAGAGCGACAACCTGGCCATCAAGGGCGTCGCCGAGATGTACAAGGAGAAGGGCAACCACATCATCACCGTGGTGGACGAGCACAAGGCCGTGCTCGACACCTGCAAGCGCCTGGAGAAGTACGGCTACCGGGTCACGTACCTGCCGGTGCAGAAAGACGGGCTCATCGACCTGGAAGACCTGAAGCGGGCGATGGACGATAAGACCATCCTCGTGACCATCATGTACGCCAACAATGAGATCGGCGTCATCCAGCCGGTAGCGGAGATCGGCAAGTTGTGCCACGAGAAGGGCGTGATCTTCCACTCCGACGCCACCCAGGCGGTGGGCAAGGTGCCGGTGAACGTGATCAAGGACAACATCGACGTCATGAGCATCTCGGCCCACAAGATGTACGGGCCGAAGGGCGTGGGCGCCTTGTACGTGCGGCGCAAGAATCCGCGGGTGCAGCTGGTGGCGCAGATGGACGGCGGCGGGCACGAGCGCGGCATGCGTTCGGGCACGCTGAACGTGCCGGGGATCGTGGGACTGGGCAAGTGCTGCGACATCGCCCTGACCGACATGCCGCAGGAATCCTGCCGGCTGGCGGGCCTGCGCAACCGGCTCAAGGACAAGATCTTCGCCGAACTGGACGAGGTGTACATCAACGGCAGCATGGAGCACCGGCTGCCGGGGAACCTGAACATCAGTTTCGCCTACGTGGAAGGCGAGTCGCTGCTGATGGGCATCAATGACATCGCGGTCTCGAGCGGCAGCGCATGCACCTCGGCGACCCTGGAGCCATCTTATGTATTAAAGGCTCTGGGAGCAGGCGACGACCTGGCGCACAGCTCGATCCGTTTCGGGCTGGGCCGCTTCAACACGGAAGCGGAGGTGGACTACGTGGCGGCACGCGTCATCGAGACGGTGAAGCGGCTGCGCGAGCTTTCGCCGCTGTACGAGATGGCCAAGGAAGGCATCGACCTGAAGCAAGTCAAGTGGGCGGCGGAGTAACACCCAGCGCAGGGCTCATAGAGCATAGCGCATGGAAAGTTTAGGAGAAGAGCACAAATGGCATACAGCGATAAGGTCCTGGACCATTACACGAACCCGCGGAACGTGGGGTCGATGGACAAGAACAGCCAGGAAGTGGGCACCGGGCTGGTGGGCGCGCCGGAGTGCGGCGACGTGATGAAGCTGCAGATCAAGGTCAACCCGGACACCAACGTCATCGAGGACGCGAAGTTCAAGACCTTCGGCTGCGGTTCGGCGATCGCTTCGTCGTCGCTGGCCACCGAGTGGGTGAAGGGCAAGACGGTGGACGAGGCGCTGGCGATCAAGAACACCGACATCGTGCGCGAGCTGTCGCTGCCCCCGGTGAAGATCCACTGCTCGGTGCTGGCGGAGGACGCCATCCGCGCCGCCATCACTGACTGGAAGAAGAAGAACGGCGTAGTCTCGGCTCAGCCGGTGGAGAAGGCGGCGCACTAACAGCAGGTCCCTCACGGCTGAAGCCGTTCGGGATGACACTGAGTCATGGCGACCGAGACCGACAACGCGGTGAAGACGGAAGCCCCGGCGGAGCAGAAGCCGGTGACTGCCGCCAAGGGCATCCAGGTGACGGAGAAGGCGCTGGCGCGCATCCGTGCCGCGATGGCCAAGGAGAACGTGGACCCGGCGCAGGGCGGCCTGCGGCTAGGCGTCTCCGGCGGCGGCTGCTCGGGGCTGAGCTACAACATCCGCTTCGACACCCAGCCGCGGGAGCGCGACCGCATCTTCCAGTTCGGCGACGTGCGTGTGTTCGTCGATCCCAAGTCCTACATTTACCTGCACGGGATGACGCTCGACTACACCGAGACGCTGATGCAGCAGGGATTCGCTTTCGTCAATCCCAACTCGCAGAAGTCGTGCGGCTGCGGGTCATCTTTTTCGGCCTGAGATCGGGCCATCTTGCGATCGAGCGATCTGGCGAAGTTTCCGACTTGGCCCGATGGCGAGATGGCGAGATCGCCCGATTTTTTCGCGGCCGGGGGCGGGCCGCGCCACGTGACATATGGTGACGAACAGCAAACCCGATACCGCGCTGCCCATCGTCGGCGAGAACTCGCTGACCGGGCAATGCTGGTCGTGCGGCGACATGCGGGCGGCGCATTTCTGCCAGGCGTGCGGCAAGCTGCAGCCGGCGGTCCCCACCGATTACTTCACCTTCTTCGGGCTGCCGCGCAAGCTGAACCTCGACGTGGCCGAGCTGGAGCGCGAGTTCCACCGGCTGAGCCGCAAGTTGCATCCCGACCTGTACGTCATCTCCAGCGGCCCCGAGCGGGAGTGGAGCCTGGAGAAGAGCTCACAGCTCAACGACGCCTACCGCACGCTGCGCGATCCCATCTCCCGCACCGCCTACCTGCTGAAGCTGGAGGGCGTGCAACTGGAGGAGCAATCGAAGTCGGCGACCGACCGGGCGCGCGAGACCGGACAGGAAAAGAAGCAAGTGGTGCCGCCCGATCTGCTGGAGGAGGTCTTCGAGCTGAACATGGAACTCGAGGAGTTCCGGGCCAACAAGAAGATGCAGGAGGACGACCCTGACCTGCGCCGGCAGATCACGGCCACCAAACAAGACCTGGAGCAGAAGCTGGCGGCGACGGACAGCGAGTTGAAGAAGCTGTGGGACCGATGGGACGCAGCCGTGGATGGCAAGGAACAGGAGCGCGCCTCCGTTCGCGACGGCCTGGTCGCGCTCCTCAATCGCCGCAAGTACATCGCGAACCTGGTGCGCGACGTCAACCAGGAGCTGGAAGCGTAAGCAGGATTTGTAAAGTTCGATTTGTAATTTGCAAAGTAAGACCGTGGCCTTCGGACTTTACAAATTACGAATTACAGATTGCCAATGTCAGAACGCATCGTAGGCATCGATCTGGGCACGACGAACTCGCTGGTCGCCTACATGGAAGGCGACGCGCCGGTGGTGATCCCGGGCGAGGACGGCTCCAACCTGGTGCCGTCGATCGTCGCCCTGGACCCGCGCGGCAACGTGGTGGTCGGCAATCCGGCGCGCAAGCACCTGATCGAGACCCCGGAGCGCGCAGTGTACTCAGTGAAACGGCTGATGGGCCGCGGCATCGAGGACGTCCAGGACGAGCTGCGGCTGTTCCCCTTCCGCCTGGCGGATGACTTGAAGCCTGGCGAAGTGCTGCGCATCAAGCTGGGCGAGCACGAGTTCACTCCGCCGGAGATCTCGGCTTTCATCCTGCGCCAGTTGAAGAAGAACGCGGAGCGTTACTTCGGGGCGCCGGTGACTAAGGCGGTCATCACGGTGCCCGCGTATTTCAACGACGCGCAGCGCCAGGCGACCAAGGACGCAGGGCGCATCGCCGGCCTGGAGGTCATGCGGCTGGTGAACGAGCCGACCGCGGCCTCGCTGGCTTACGGGCTCGACCGGAAGAAAGACGGCACCATCGCGGTCTATGACCTGGGCGGCGGGACCTTCGATATCTCCATCCTCAGGCTGCAGGAGGGCATCTTCGAGGTGGTCGCGACCAACGGCGATACCCACCTGGGCGGCGACGACATCGACAACCTGCTCATCATCATCGCGCTCGACGATATCCAGGGCGACCTGGGTCTCGACCTGCGGCGCAACGGCGAAGCAGTGCAGGCGATCCGCAAGGCGGTGATCGACGCCAAGCTCGCGCTCTCGGCGCAAGACACGGCCCAGATCGATCTCGAACTGCCCCAAGGCAAGCACTACCGCCGCCAGATCACTCGCGAGCAGTTCGAAGGGCTGATCACGCCGATCCTGCAGCGCACCACCGGGCCGGTGAAGCAGGCGATGGCCGACGCCGGGCTCAAGCCGGAGCAGATCGACGAAGCGGTGCTGGTGGGCGGGTCCACGCGCATTCCGAAGGTGCGGCGCCAGGTGGAAGAGGCCTTCCAGCGCAAGCCGCACGCCGAGCTGAACCCAGACGAGGTAGTGGCTCTGGGCGCGGCGGTGCAGGCGAAGATCCTGGCCGGCGGTTCGGAAGCGACCAAGGACATGCTGCTGCTCGACGTGACGCCGCTGTCGCTGGGCATCGAGGCGCTGGGCGGCGGGGTGGTGAAGATCATCCACCGCAACTCGACCATCCCGGCATCGGCGACCGAGCACTTCACCACCGGGGTCGAGGGGCAGGCCAACGTCGCCATCCACGTGGTGCAGGGTGAGCGCGAGATGGCCGGGGATTGCCGCTCACTGGCGCGCTTCGACCTGAAGGGCATCCCGCCGATGGCGGCGGGCATGCCGCGCATCGAAGTGAAGTTCCTGATCGACGCCAACGGCATCCTGCACGTCTCGGCGCGCGAGCAGCGCAGCGGCAAGGCAGCCCAGATCGAGGTCAAGCCCAGCTACGGCCTGACCGACGAGCAGGTCGAGAGCATGATCCTGGAGTCGTTCGATTACGCCGAGGAGGACTTCCGGGTGCGGCAGATCGCCGAGGCGCGGGTCGAGGCGGACAATATCATCCACGCGCTCGGCAA
>DATKKJ010000113.1 GCA_035543055.1 Terriglobales bacterium
ATGAGCCACCTGCGCCTCGCCCTGGCGCTGGACAAGCAGAACAAGTACAAGGAAGCTCTGCCGGAGGCACAGAAGGCCGCCAGCCTGGCCGATCCACAAGATAGCGTCGCCAAGTCGGCGCAGGCCGAAGTCGAGCGTCTGCAGAAGCTGACCGGAGCTGGGGGCTCGGCCTCCACGCAGCCAGCGACACCGCCGAAACCGTAGTCGTACCGTGGCCGGGCGTGGCCCGCGCCCGCCGGGAAACACATGGAGCAGCAGGAAATCTCGGTGCTCGAGCAGGTCCTGGGACATCGTTTCCGGCGTCTCGCGCTGCTGGAGCAGGCCCTGACCCATAGCTCGCACGCCCACGAGTCGGAGACCCGCACCCAGCCGGGCGCCGGCATCCCCGACAACGAGCAGTTCGAGTTCCTGGGCGACGCCGTCCTCGGCTTCGTCACCAGCCAAGTGCTCTTCGAACGCTTCCCTGCCTTCCACGAAGGACAGCTTTCCAAGATGCGGGCTCACCTGGTGAGCGCGCGCCACTTGGTGCGCGTCGCCCGGGAGCTCGACCTGGGGCGCTACCTGCGTCTGGGACGCGGCGAGGAGCGCAGCGGCGGCCGCACCAAGACCGCCCTGCTGGTGGACGCCCTGGAGGCGGTGCTTGCCGCGATGTACCTGGACTCGGGCCTGGAGTCCCCGCGGCGCTTCATCGTCGAGCACATCCTCGAGCCCGAGCTCCAGCGCCTGCAGCGCGAAGGCGGCGCCGTCCTGCCGGTCACCGATCACAAGTCCGCTCTGCAGGAGTTCCTGCAGGGCAGCGGACGTCCCCAGCCGCTCTATTCCGTCATCAGAGAACAGGGGCCGGAGCACAACAAGACGTTCACCGTCGAAGTACGGGTGAGCATGGGCTCCAACGGCGCAGGCGAGTACGTGACCCAGGGAGAAGGACCCACCAAGAAACTGGCCGAGCAGCGTGCCGCCCGCCAGGCGCTCGAGCAACTCCGCACCCAGCCCGGCGCAGCGGGGCGTGCGGAATGAGCGACGTCCCCCCGACATTCCCTGCAGCCGAGCCCGCGCCTGCGGTTTCCGCTCCGCCGGAGGCCGCCGCATCGGCTTTCACGCCGTCGGCGGAAACCGATCTCCTGGGCTCGCTGCAGTCGCTGAGCGTCACCATCGTGATTGCCGTGTTCGTCATCACTTTCCTGCTGCAGGCTTTCCAGATCCCGTCCGAATCAATGGAGAACACCCTTCTCATCGGCGATTACCTGCTGGTGGACAAGGTGCATTACGGTCATGGCGGCGTCTGGGGAAAGATCCTGCCCTACCGCGACATCCGGCGTGGGGACATCATCGTATTCCGTTATCCCGTGCATCCCGCACAACATTTCGTGAAGCGGGTGGTGGGCGTGCCCGGCGACCGCGTCCGCCTGGTGAACAAGCGCCTCGTGGTGAACGGGCTGCCGCTCGATGAGAACTACGTCGTGTACAACAGCCACGGTCCCGATGCCTATCGCGACGACTTCCCCTCGCCCGACCACGCGGGCGGAGCGGTCGAGGCCCGCTGGTGGCTGGAAATGCGCCGCTACGTACGCAACGGCGAGCTCCTGGTGCCGCCCGGCTCCTACTTCGTGCTGGGCGACAATCGAGACGAGAGTCTCGACAGCCGCTACTGGGGGTTCGTGCCCCGCGAGAACATCATCGGACGCCCGCTGATCATCTACTGGTCGGTGCGCCATCCCGACGCCGACGGCGTGCTCTCCTCGGATGGTACACTGTCGCGTTTCGCGTACGTGCTGACCCACTTGTCGCACATCACCCGCTGGGATCGCACGTTCCGCATCGTGAAGTAGCCGGGAGACACAGGCTTGCCCAAGATCGTCGCAGAACCCGAGAAGGCGAAGTCCAAGAAAAAGAAACCGGAAGAGACGCCCGCGGAATTCATCCAGTCGCTGGCCGGCGTCCTGGTCACCGGCCTGTTCATCATCACCTTCATCCTGCAGGCCTTCGAGATTCCTTCCAGTTCCATGGAGAACACCCTGCTGATCGGCGACCACGTCTTCGTGGACCGGGTGGTGTACGCGCCGCCCACCCGCTGGGTGGGCCCGCTGTTGCCCTATCGTGGCGTCAAGCGTAACGACATCGTCGTCTTCCTGTCGCCCGCCGAAGCCGGGCTGTTCGTCGTCAAGCGCATCATCGGCGTCCCCGGCGACCGCATCCACCTGCAGGACGGCAAGCTGTACGTCAACGGCCAGCCGCAGAACGAGCCCTACGTCATCCGCAGCCGCGGCGATTACAACCCCTATCGCGACAACTTTCCCAGCGTGCCGCCCAACATGGCCACCAGCATCACCCCCGGGTGGCACCTGCTGATGCGCAGCCAGGTCCAGGGGGGCGACCTGGTGGTCCCGCCCGACAGCTACTTCGCCATGGGCGACAACCGCGACATAAGCTACGACAGCCGCTACTGGGGCTTCATCCCCCGCGAGAACATCATCGGCCGCCCCATGTTCATCTACTGGTCGTTCCAGACGCCCCCGGGGCAATATCAGAAGACCAGCATGGGGGAGCGGTTGGCCTTCATCGGCAAGGTGGTCATCCACTTCTTCGATCAGACGCGCTGGCGGCGGATGCTCAAGTTGGTGCGCTGAGATGTCGGTCGTCCCACTGCCGGACATCGAGGGCAAAGACCCCGTTGCCCCGCCGCGTCCTCCCAGCCGGCGCGGGCGGGTGATGCTCGCCCTGCTGCTGACCGTCTTGCTCGCCCTCTTCGTGCCTCCCTACGTCAACCTCCAGCGTTTTCGCGGCACGCTGGAGAGCTCCATCGGAGGCGCGCTCGGACGCCGCGTGACCATCGGCGCAGTCCACCTTCGCCTGTTGCCGCGCCCCGGCTTCGACTTCGACAACTTCACCGTGTACGACGACCCCTCCATCAGCAACGAGCCCATGCTGAGAGCCGACAGCGTCACCGCGTCCTTGCGCCTGGCCTCGCTGTGGCGCGGAAGACTGGAGATCGCCAGCCTCAGCCTGCGCGACGTCAGCCTGAACGTGGTCCGCGCCGGTGACGGCAGCTGGAACGTCGAAAGTCTGCTGGCCCGCGCCTCCCAGGTCCCCAGCGCCCCCACCGCCCTGCCTCGCGCCGAGCAACGCCCGCGTTTCCCGTATGTCGAAGCCGACCGAGGCCGAATCAACTTCAAACTCGGCCAGGAGAAGAAGGCGTTCGCCCTGATGGACGCTGAGTTCTCTCTGTGGCTGGCGCAGGAAGACGAGTGGAACCTGCGGCTGAACGCCCGTCCGGTACGCACCGATTTCAATCTGAGTGACACCGGCCGGCTCCGTCTCAGCGGCACCTTCCGCCGCGCCGCCTCGTTCCGCGAGACCCCGCTCGATCTGCGTCTGACCCTGGAGCGTGCCCAGCTCGGCCAGCTCACCATCCTGGTGTACGACCGTGACCGCGGCTGGCGCGGCACGGCGAATGTCACCGCCCAATTGTCCGGCACGCCGGCGAAGCTGCAACTCGTACTCGACGCCGGCGTGGAAGACTTCCGCCGGTACGACATCATGAGCAGTGGCGCCTATGGCCTGCGCGCGCGCTGCACCGGCACCTATTCGGTGGATACCACCACGCTCTCCGACATCTCCTGCGCTCTGCCCACGGGCAACGGGCAGGTGAGCCTGCGCGGTGAAGTGCTTCGCCTGTTCGCGGACCGGCAATACGACATCAGCATCGCCACCCGGGACATCGCGGTCCAGGAGCTGGTCCGCTTCGCTCTGCATGCCAAGCGTGACCTCCCGCTCGACCTCGTTGCCGAGGGCAACGTAGACGCGGCGTTCACCTTCGACACCAAACCCGACCCCTCGCGCCTCCAGAGCTGGATCGGCGGCGGCAGCACCAATGGCCTAGTGCTGCGCTCCAAGACCCTGGGTCCGCCGCTTGAGCTGGGGCAGATCAGGTTCAACGTCGAGCCCGCAATGAACGGAAAACCGCGCCGCGGGTGGCCGCCGACCGAGCGCCCGCCGCTGCACCTGGTACTGGCGCCCTTCGTGGTGGATCTCGGGGCGCACGCGCCCGCCATTGTGCGGGGCGTCGTGACCCGCGCCGACTACGCCCTGGCGGTGGAAGGCGACGCCGACCTCGTGCGGCTGCTCAACGTCGCCCAGGGATTGGGGATTCCGGCGCCGCAGCGCGAGGTCACCGGCTCCGCCCACCTCGACCTGGAGGTCCGGGGCGCCTGGGCGGGCTTCGGAGCGCCCTTGCCCATCGGCTCCGTACAGATCAGGAATGCCACCGTGAACCTGGCGGCCGCCAACGCGCCGCTGCGCGTCTCTGCCGCTTTGATCTCGCTTGCGCCCGACGGGGCCTCTGTGAGCAACTTCAATGCGGCGTTCGAGGGCGTCCACAGCACGGTGGAGGGTTCGGTGCAGATCCCGCGTCACTGCGACTTCGGGCCGCAATGCCTGGTGCGCTTCGATCTGCGCGCTGACGAGCTTAGCACCGACGGTCTCAATCGCCTGTTCAACCCGCAGCTCCGCAAACACGCCTGGTACCAGTTCGTCGGCGGTTCGAGCGAAGCTGGAGGATGGCGCAAGCTGCGCGCCGAAGGACACATCGCCGCCGGGAAGTTGCAGCTCAAGTCCGTGATCGCCAGCCGCGCCTCGGCGGAGGTGAAGCTCTCCGACGGCCGCCTGGAGCTGAGCAACGCCCGGGCCGACCTCCTGGGCGGCAAGCACCAGGGACGCTGGCAGGCCGATTTCACCGCTAACCCGCCGTCGTACTCCGGCACAGGAACGCTTGACGGCGTTGCGCTGGCGCAAGTCTCCGCCGCCATGCACGACAACTGGGCCGCAGGCACGGCAAACCTCGGTTACAACGCCAACCTGGCGGGATGGAACGCGAGCGAACTGGGGGATTCGCTGGCCGCCAAGCTCGATTTCCAGTGGCGCGACGGAGTCCTGCGGCACGTCGCCCTGCGTGGCGAGCCCTTGCGCTTCTCCCGACTGCGCGGCCACGCCGAGCTCGACGATGGCAAGCTCACCTTCAGCGCCGGCAGCATGGAAACCGCTTCCGGCATCTATCAACTCGAGGGGACGGCTTCGCTGGCGCGCGAGCTCGACCTGAAGCTGGCGCCTAAGAGCGGCCCGGCCATCGTCATCGGTGGCAGCTTGCAGAAGCCGCGGGTCACCGGCGGGCCGGCGCCTCCGCGCGTCGCGTTGAAACGATGAGACTGCACTCTCTGCCGACCGCTCTTGCACTCGCCGGCTTTCTTCTCTTGTCGGCGGGCTTCGCGGTTCCCGACCATGCCGTCAGTTGCGAAGCCAAGCTCCAACACATCCGGCAGAACGCGGTCACGGCGCAGCCTGACCCCAAGCCGACGGTGCTCACCGAAGACGAGATCAACGATTACATCGCCGCCGGCAAGGTGCAGCTTCCCAAGGGAGTGGAGAGCGTGCGTTTCAACGGCGCTCCCGGCGAAGTCACTGCTTACGCCAAGGTGGACTTCGACAAGCTCACCGAAGGAAAGTCGATGAATCCCTTGATGGCGGCGCTGTTCACCGGCGTCCACCACATCGTGACCGTGGCCGACGCCCGCGGCGCCGGCGGCGTGGGCGAGATCCACGTCCAGTCGGTGACCCTCGATGGCACCACCATTCCCCGCGCGGCGCTGGAATTCCTCATCGAGCACTTTGTGAGGCCGAAGTATCCAGGCGCCGGCCTCGACAGCCGCTTCCGCCTCGGCTACCGCATCGACACGGCAGAGGTGGGCACGCACAAGCTGACGATTCGACAGAAGTAGCAGTGGGGGCAAGAACCCTAGTGGCTACTGGCTACTGAACCGTGGCCAGCCGTTTGGGCTTCTCCTCGTGGGGCTGGCCGAAGTCCACTTCGACCAGCGGGTAGCCCTTCTCTTTCCAGCCGAAGAAGCCGCCCAGCAGCGGGCGGACGCGCCGGATTCCCTTGGCCCTCAGTTGCCGCGCCACACGGGCGCTGGTGGCTTCGTTGGGTCAAGTGCAATAGAGGACGATGTCGCGGTCGCGCGGGATCTCCTGGTGGCGCTGCTCCAGTTCCGCCGGCGCCATGCGCAGAGCGTTGCCGATGGTGAAGGGATACGCCAGGAAATCCAGCGGGTGGCGCAGGTCCACGATGAACACATTCTCGCCGCAGTCCAGCTCGGCGTTGAGTTCCTCGGGCGTGACGCGGCTGACCTCGAGTTCCTTGAGGAAAGCTTTGCGCTGACGATAGCGAGAATAGACATAGGCCCCGATCGCCGTCAGCAGCAGCAGGAGCAGGATATGCCCGAGGTGGGCGAGTGCGGCGGCGACGTCTTCCACCTGGCGGCTGAACGCGAAGCCAATGGCGCCGAAGGTGAACAGCCAGAGCAGGGTCCCGAGGAAGTCGAAGAACAGGAAGCGCCCCAGCCCCATGCGCACCACGCCCGCCATCGGCGTCGAGGCCACATTCAGCCCGGGGACGAACTTGGAGACCAGCAGGGTGCGGGAGCCGTAACGACCAAAGACGTCCTCTGCACGGCGCACGCAGGAATCCGGTTCCAGCGCGATGCGGCACAGCCAGTTGAGCACTTTGGCGCCGCGCCGCTTGCCCAGCGAGTACCACAGCAGATCGGCGGCCAGGCAGGCGATCGCCGAGCCCAGCAGCGCCCAGCCGGCGCTCATGTGGTCCATGCCGACCAGCACTCCCGCGCCCAGGAGCATGGGAACGGCGGGAAGCGGCAGCCCGGCCTGCTCGGCAAACACCCAGAGGAACAGGACCACGTAGCCGTGCTGGATCAGGAAGTCGAGGACGTCGCGCATGACGTTGGTGAGATTCACCAGAATGGCAATAGATGCGTTTTTCTTCCGGAGCTTTACAACCGGTTGATCATGGAGGCGACGTAGCCGGCGCCGAAGCCGTTGTCGATGTTGACCACGCTGACATTGGAGGCGCAGGAATTGAGCATGCCCAGCAGCGCCGCCAGGCCTTCGAAGGAGGCGCCGTAACCGACGCTGGTGGGCACGGCGATCACCGGCACCCGCACCAGGCCTCCGACCACGCTGGGCAGCGCGCCTTCCATGCCGGCGCAGACGATCAGCACCCGCGCCCGGGTCAGGGAGCGGCGATGCGCCAGCAGCCGGTGGATGCCCGCGACCCCGACGTCGTAGATGTGCTCCACCTCGTTGCCCATGACGACCGCCGTGACCACCGCTTCCTCGGCGACGGGGATGTCGCTGGTGCCGGCGGAGACCACGACGATGCGCCCCTTGCCGTATTTCTTACGGTCCTGCAGAAGCACAATGGCGCGGGCCAGCTCGTGGAACTCGGCCTGGGGCGCGGCCTCGAGCACAGCGTCGTAGTGCTCGCGGCGGGCGCGGGTGGCCAGCACGTTGGTCCTGTGCCGCGCCAGGCGGGCGAAGATACCCGCCACCTGTTGCGGCGACTTGCCCGACGCCAGTACCACTTCGGGCATGCCGGCGCGCAGCACCCGGTGATGGTCCACCTTGGCGAAGCCCAGGTCTTCGAACGGGAGGTGGCGCAGGCGCGCAACCGCCTCGTCGGGCGAGAGCCTCCCGCGGCGGACGTCGAGGAACAGTCTTCTGACCTGGTCTGCTTTCACGCGAAGAGGAATCCTAAATGCTCGCGGGGTTGGAGGGCTAGGCCAGCATCCGCTTCCTGGGGGTGCGGACGCGGCGTACGATGTCGAAGTACATCTTTTTCGCCGAACCCGGCGCCGTCACCTTGCGGAAGTAGAGCGAGCGGATCCAGCGCTTGGAGAGCCGCCCGGCGACGTAGGCGTCGTAGAGCTCGCTGCCCAGCATCTGGCCCAGGCGCGAGGTCACGAAGACGAAGCGCTGGTCGCGGTAATGGATGCCTTCGCGCAGCAGCTCCGGCATCTGGAAGTAGTAGCGGTGGTTCGCCTCCCAGTCCTTGTGCAGGACCAGGAAGTCGATCATCTGGATGAATTCGAGGTAGCTGTACTCCGCGAGGTCCGCGGCTTCGGGTGTCTGGGCGTAGAAGGCATAGAGATCGGTCTCGCGCGCGGGTGGACGGCCGGGGTTGAGGACGCGGCATCCGAAGCCGGCCAGCGCCTCCTCCAGGGTGCGGCGGTAGAAGTCCTGTTCTGCCTGCGCGTGCTCGTCGTCGGGCGCGGAGTTCTCGGTGAGCTGATGCGGCCATCCGGAGCAGGCGGAGTGCAGGAAGCGGGCCGCTTCCTCGGCGCCGCCGACCATCTGGAACTCCCGTACCACGACGGCGTTGATGCGTGGCAGGTAGGCGCAGCCGTGTGCATCCAGGCGCGCGTTCACCGCACGCTGCTCCACTTCGCTGGCGTGCTTGCGCGAGAGCAGGCGCCGGAGATGCTCGTCCGACGGTACGCTGTACACCTCGGGCATCTGGTCCACGAGGTAGCGCGGCTGGGTGCCATTCTGCGCAGCATAGCTATCGATGTGAAGGAAGCGCGTCAGGGCCTCGACCAGGTTGTACATGGTCGGCTCCAGGTCGAGGGTGGAAGGCCGCTCCTGTCGCCAGCGTTCCAGGCATTGGCGGTAGCTTTCGTACTTCTCGAGTGGCGTCGCATTGAAGGCGCAGACCACGCCGTCGCTGACCTGGGCGGCTTCGACGCGGTCGGCCTGCTCGCCGGCGGCTTTCCAATAGAGTTCGTCCACGTTCTGCAGGACGGTGAGCGGGCGGGCGCCGGGCATCCGGCAGCGCACTTGCTCCGGCAGGTGGTTGGGAGCGAGATGCGATTCGCCGAACAGCGCCACGATCAGCGCCTGGGGATGGAAATCGCGGATCTCGGAAAGTTTGGCGGCGGCGTGGCGGTCCCGGGCAGCGATCTTCCGGAGGTCGTCGCGGGGTGGACAATCCAGCCCATAGGCCGCGGCCCCGGAGCGCTTTGCCGCCTCGAGCACGCGCAGGAACGGCTCCCACTCGTAACTCCATTCCTGGTCGTAACGGATGCGCTGACGAAGTTCTTCACTCTCGATCTCGCCGGCGAGCCATTCGTCGAGGATGTGCTGGTCGCGAGTGAAGATGAACTCGACGCCGAGGGCGACCGGGCGTCCGGAACGCGCCGCGGCTTCGACGATCTGGGCAGCGAATTCCTGCGAGCGGGGCAGCGCGTGGTAGTCGCCGATGAGAAGCAGGTCGGAGGAGCGCAGTCTTTCCTGCAACTCTTCGCCGCTGAGGACTTTCTGGTAGGAGCGATAGGCCTGGGCGAAGTCGCGGATGTATTTGCGGCGCCCGTTGGGGTCGGTGGCGTGGATCTCGCGCTGCAATGCGGCCAGAGCGTGCAGTTGGCCCGCGCTCCGGCGCCGCGATCGGATTCCCGCCGATGTCGCCATACTCACCGCTGCAAGTCACTGAAAGTCAAAGACTTGCTTGACTTGCCCCTTTCCGACTCCCTATCCTCGGTGGGGCCTTGAGCCCCTTACTCTGTTGGATGGCGTGCGCGACATGAAGGCAGCCCCCCAGAACCTGACCATCGCGAGCACCGGCGCCAGCGGTTCAGTGTTCCTTCGTCACCTGCTGCTGGCGGTGGAGCGCGACAGCCGGGTCCACAGGGTGAACCTTATCGTCTCCGACAGCGGCTTACGAGTGATTGCCGAGGAACTGGGGGTGAAGGGACGCACTCGCCTGGCGGAGAGGCTGTTGGGCCAAAAGCCGAAGAAGATCGAGCAGCAGAACAACGACGACATTGGGGCCAACGTGGCCAGCGGGTCGTATCCGACCGACGCGATGGTGGTGATCCCGTGCAGCATGGGGACACTGGCACGGATCGCCAATGGGACGGCGGACCACTTGATCGAGCGGGCCGCCGATGTCTGCCTGAAGGAGAAGCGCCCACTGGTGCTGTGCGTGCGCGAGACGCCGCTGAACCCGATCCACATCCGCAACATGGGACTGGCCGCCGGCGCCGGCGCCAGCATCTATCCGCTGATCCCCACCTTCTACAATAAACCGCAGGACTCCGACGCCATGGCGCGCGAGTTCTGCAACCGGCTGCTGGCGCACATCGGGCTGCCGCAGGCGGGCGCGTATCGCTGGAAATCGTGATTTGCACCGATCCAGCTACTTGACTCCGAAAATTCTTCCGTACTAATGTGCGCCTACACCGGAAAGGAGGTGGTCCGATGAGTTTGGAAAGCCATAGTAAATCGAGACCTGGTGAGGTGGCTGAGGCTTAGGGCGAACGCTCTAGACCTTGCAACTTCCGGCTGTTACGGAGGATGCCACGGCCACGATTCATAGAGTGGACCGCCTCAGGCCAATCCCAACAGCTTACCGGCGGAGCGCAATGCTGACGGGCATTGCGCTCCGCGCTTTTTGGGAGATGCACCCGACGGCCGTATCCACCGCGGATCAGCCGATCTGGGGAGCGACGCGAACGCCGGAGTCGCGCTCCTGGGCGGCGCGCAAAATCTTCTCTCCCAGATTCCGCCTCACCCACATCGTGACCCCTGGGACGCGGAGAAATCGCAATTCGTAGCCACTCATCATCCAGCGGTCCTTGGGCTGGATCTCCAACTCTCCCCAAGGAATGAGCAGGGGCGGATGTCCCACGCGAAAGAAGAAGAGCACGGCGACATACAGTCCTTGAAGATCAGCGCCGAAGGTGACGCAGCCGTTGTAGTGGCTGAGATAGCGCATGTTGATACTCTGGAATCGCCACTTCTCGCCTTGGAAGGGCTGGGTAGCGCGGTACTGCTCGGCCAACCGCGACCAACCGCTGAGGCGCGCTACGAGCTGCATCACGAGACATCCCCAGCCAACGACAAGCAACGGGACCACCCACGGGTAGGCGCGGAGGAATTCATCCACCGGATCCTTGGCGATTGTGCTCATCATGGCTGGTTCCGCTG
>DATKKJ010000114.1 GCA_035543055.1 Terriglobales bacterium
GCTTCGTCCATTGATCCCGCCGCCGCCAACTTCACCGCCGCCCCGCTCGCCGAGTACAACGGACTCCTGCTCTTTCCGCTCAAGGTGGCGGCCAGCCTCCTGGCAGCGCTCGGCGTCATCGCCTTCCTGCTGGCCGGCGTCGGCCTCTACGGCGTCATCAGCTACAGCGTCAGCCGCCGAACCCGCGAACTCGGCATCCGCATCGCACTCGGCGCCCGGCCGGGCGAAGTCTTCGGAACCGTGCTGCGCGAAGGCCTGCTCCTCACCGCCGCCGGTGTAGCCGCCGGCCTGGCCCTGGCCCTGGCCTCGATGCGCCTCCTCGCCAGCCTGCTCGTGGGCGTCAGCCCCTTCGACCTCACGACCTTCGCCGCCTCCGCCCTCTTCCTCGCCGCCGTTGCCGCCATCGCGACCTTCCTCCCCGCCCACCGCGCCACCCGCATCGAGCCCCTGACCGCCCTGAGATCCGAGTAGCGCGGGCCTTATAGTAGATCCGAAACGAAATAGAGATGTGGGTGAGGTGATTTGGGGAGGCAGCACCAGGCGCTGGTGCACGACCTCTTTTCGAGGGCTTTTCACCGCTCAACAAAACTCGTAAGAATGTTTTGAGCGGGCATCCCGCTGCTACGAATCCGCGGGCCAAACATGCGATGTTTCCCAGGAGTCTTTCGAGCAGCGGGATGCGCTTGGTTCCTTGACGAATACTCAGAAGACGTCTGAACCTAGACTCACTATAAGGCTTTCGGCGGAGCCAGGCCAGCCCGTTCGATGAGGAGGCTTGGATATGACAGAAGCTACGCAAACGGCGACGGCCGAAAAAGAATGGGCTGCCTGGGCAGCCATCGATTGGGCCGATCAGAAGCACGCCTGGATTCTGCTCCCTGCCGGTGAGCGGGAGCCGGAAACCGGGGAGGTGGAGAGCACCCCGGAAGCGGTGGACGCCTGGGCGGCGGAACTGCAGCAGCGCTTTGCCGGCCGGCCGGTGGCGGTTTGTCTGGAACAGAGGCGAGGGCCCCTAGTGTACATGCTGGCCAAGTACGCGCACCTGGTGCTGTTCACCGTGCACCCGACCACCGCGGCGCAGTACCGGGAGACGTTCGCTCCCTCGGGAGCCAAGGACGACCGCAACGATGCGGCCTCCCTGTTGGACCTGCTGTTGCGCCATCGCGACCGCCTGCGGCCGCTCGAGCCGGACACGGTGGAGACACGGCTGATCCAGTTTCTGGCCGAAGAACGGCGACAGATGGTGGACCTCAAGACGGCCCAGAGTAATCGTTTGAAGGCCTGCCTGAAACTCTATTTCCCCCAGATTTTGCAGTGGTTCGGCGATGTGAGCACCCCTCTGGTGGGTGATTTGTTGGAGCGCTGGCCGACTTTGGAGCAGTTGCAGCGGTCGCATCCGGGAACCCTGGGGAAGTTCTTCCGGGAGCACAACTGTCGCAGCCAGGAGTGGATCGAAGAGCGTGTCGCGGCGATCCGCAACGCCGTGCCAGCCACCAACGACCAGGCGGCGTTGCGGGCTGGGGTGGCGACCGCGCGCGGGCTGGTGGGTTTGATCGAGAAACTGCGCAGCCATATCGCCAGCCTGGACCAGCAACTGGCGGAGTTGGCGGCTGAGCATCCGGACGGCGCCCTGTTCCGTTCTTTTCCTGGCGCCGGCAAGGTCCTGGTGCCGCGGCTAATCGCCGCTTTCGGGACACGGCGGGAGCGGTTCGACAAAGCCTATGAAGTACAGTGCTACAGCGGCATCGCACCGGTCACCCGCGCCAGCGGCAACAACCACCAGGTGCACTTCCGGTGGGCGTGTCCGAAGTTCCTGCGCCAGACCTTTCATGAATATGCCGGGCACTCCCTGGTCAAGTCCCCCTGGGCGCGCGCGTTCTACGACCACCTGCGCCAGGAAGAGCACAAGAATCACCACGCCGCCGTGCGGGCCCTGGCATACAAATGGATCCGTATCATCTTCCGCTGTTGGAAGGACGGCAAACCGTACGACGAGCGGATCCATCTGCAATCCCTGGAGCGTCACGGCCAGGCGCGGGTGGGCCTGTCGGCTGTCAGCACCAAGTTCAAGTGGAATACGGTCGCCGGATTCCAGAAGTTTTCCACAAATAACTCTTGACAGACGAGCTCAGAAGACTCCTGGCCTGCGAGCTTTTGCTTGTCCTTCTCCGCCACCGCCACCGGGCCATCCCCAGCCCCAGCACCCCTCCTGCCATCAACGCCATCGCTCCCGGTTCCGGCACCGCGGCCTCCGGCGACCCCGGATCCGTCCACGGCACCGCCGCGACGAACCGCTGCGACGACTTGTTGTAGGGCACGAATACCCGCACCTCCGAGAGAAAGTCCGCCTTGATCGACCCGTTCGCGTACGCATTCCGCGCCAGCGCCACGTACGGCGCCGCCGCCGGGTCCGCCGGAGCGTCCAGCGTGCCCATGATCTGCCAGATCGCCATCGAAATCGGCC
>DATKKJ010000115.1 GCA_035543055.1 Terriglobales bacterium
AGCCGCGAAAGTTGCTCAATTCCACGCTGTCGATCATAGGGAGCGGTCTTAAATCATACGGGAAGGAGCGCACGCAGGCAAAAATACGTTCGGGCCGCTACTCGCAGTGAGCATCCGTTGTGTCGTACTCCCGTTAGAGTAGATCAATCCAGCCCGCCAAAGGGCGTCCAGGGTGCGTTTCCCGGTTGGGAAGGACAGCCGAGGCCGGCTGTCCACGCAACAAAGAAAGCCGAGCGGGTGCACCTGGCGCTACATTCCCCATCCGCATCCGGCGCCCTTTGGCACCGCTAAAGCCGCGCCCCCTCCACCAGCACTCCGGGCTATTGAATCAGCGGTGCGGTGCCGTTCCCGTTGGTCTCCTCCGGCGGGATGACGCCGGGGGCGGCCCCCTTGGTCTCCGCCTTCCATGGAGAGCAGGCGGACGCCCTGGGTGGAACGGCCCGGCTGATCCTTACGCCGCCGGACGAGTCAAGCGAGCCTTGCTGAGGTCGTACGCGGTCTGAAGATTCATCCAATACTCGGCAGAGGTCTTGAAGTAATCGGCCAGACGCAGAGCGGTGTCGGCGGTCACACCGCGCTTGCCCTTCACAATCTCGTTCAAGCGGTTGGTCGAGATCTTGAGTGCCTGGGCCAGCTCTGCCTGGGTCATGCCCAGCGGCTTGAGATACTCTTCCAGCAGCACTTCTCCAGGATGGGTCGCTACCCTGCCCTTAGGCGCCATTCTCGTCCGTCTCCTGTCCATCGTCTCAATGCACGTCGATGCAAACGACGTCACTGGCTTGTCCGTTTTCGTACCTGAACACGACCCGGTACTGATCGTTCACCCGAATACTCCAGAATCCCCCTCGGTCGCCTTTCAACTTTTCGAGCTGGTTGCCGGGGCTTTTCAGGTCGTTCAGGCTGATTGCCGCGTCAAGCATATCCAGCTTCCGCTGGACCACCTTCCACAACGATGGGTTGATCTTCCGTGCAGCTTTGGAGCGCACGTCGTTGTAGATGTCCTCGGTCGTCTGGTCGCCAAAGGAGGCAATCACATTTGCATCAATAATACACGGATACCGTGTATTCGTCAATTACTTTGGGGTTGTCCTGAGGGCGACGCCCCACTCAGGGAGAACGAGCCCGCGCGAGGGCGCGCGGGCTACCTTGTCGCGAGTTGCTATTGGATCAGCGACGGGGTGCCGTTGCCGTTCCCGTTGGTCTCCTCCGGCGGGATGACGACCGCGGCGGCCACCTTGTCTCCGCCTTCCATGGAGAGCAGGCGGACGCCTTGGGTGGAGCGGCCAGCCTCGCGGATGGTGCCGGTGTCCATGCGGATGATCTTGCCGTACTGGCTGATGAGCATGGCTTCCGATTTCTCGCTCACCAGCAGGATGCCGACCACGCGGCCGTTGCGCTCCGTGGTCTTGACGTTGATGACGCCTTTGCCGCCGCGCGATTGCAGGCGGTACTCGTCCACTCCGGTGCGCTTGCCGTAGCCGTTCTCGGTGACTGAGAGGATGAGGTTGGCGGTGGGCGCTTCCTCTTCGTCGACGGTCGACGGTCCACGGTCGTCGGCCTTGCCGTTCTTCTTGCCTGACGGCTGAGGGCTGACGGCTTCCGGTTCCTTTGACGTGACCGCCATGCCCACGATGTAGTCGCCCTTGTCGAGGTCCATGCCGCGGACACCGTAGGCGGGGCGGCCCATAGGGCGCACGTCGTCTTCCTCGAAGCGGATGGCCATGCCTTCGTGCGAGGCCAGGAAAACGATCTGCTTGCCGTCGGTGACCTGGGCCGCGACCAGCTCGTCCTCCTTCTCGATGCCGATGGCGATGATGCCGCGCGACATCACATTGGAGAAGTCCACCAGCGGCGTCTTCTTGACCGTGCCCTGGCGGGTGGCGAAGAAGACGTACTGGTCCTCGCGCTCCAGGTCGCGCACCGGGAGCATGGCGCGCACACTCTCGCCCGGCTGCAAGGCCACCAGGTTGGAGACGTGCTTGCCCTTGCCGGCGGCGCCCACGTCGGGCACCTCGTATACCTTCAGCCAGTACACCCGGCCGGTGTTGGTGAAGATGAGCAGGTAGGCGTGGGTGGAGGCCACGAACAGGTGCTCGACGAAATCTTCTTCGCGGACGCCGGCGCCCTTGCGCCCGGTGCCGCCGCGGCGCTGCTGCCGGTAGGTGGAGATGGGCGTGCGCTTCAGGTAGCCGGAGTGGGTGACGGTGACCGCTACCTGCTCTTCCTGGATGAGGTCTTCGAGCTGGATCTCGGCGGCTTCGTCGAGGATCTGGGTGCGGCGCGCGTCGCCGTATTGCTTCTTGATCTCCTCCAGCTCCTTAACGATGACGCCGCGCAGCTTCTTCTCGCTGGCCAGGATGGACTCGTATTCGGCGATCTTCTCGCGGATGTCTTTCAGCTCGTTCAGGATCTCGTCGGCGGAGAGGCGGGTGAGGCGGTAGAGCTGGAGTTCGAGGATGGCGTCGGCCTGCCTGGCGGTGAGCTTGCCCTCGCGGCCGACGAGCTTCTCCAGAATCTCCTTATCGGTGATCTTGAACCTGGCGGCGAGCAGGGCGTCCTTGGCGTCCTGACGCGAGGCGCTGCCGCGGATGAGTTTGATGACGGCGTCGAGGTTGTCGAGCGCGATCTTGTAGCCCTCCAGGATGTGCTCGCGCTCGCGCGCCTTCATCAGCAGGAACGCGGTGCGGCGGCGCACTACGTCCACCCGGTGGTCGATGAAGTGCTGGATGGCCGGGATCAGGCCCAGTTCGCGCGGCTGGCCGTTCACCACGGCCAGGAAGATCATGGAGAACGACTCCTGCATCTGGGTGTGCTTGTGGAGCTGGTTCAGGATGATCTCGGGCTGGGCGCCGCGCTTGAGCTCGACGACGACGCGCATGCCGGAACGGTCGCTCTCGTCGCGCACGTCGGACACGTCGTCGATGGTCTTGTCGTTCACCAGGTCGGCGATGCGCTTCACCAGGGTGGACTTGTTGACCTGGTAAGGGATCTCGGTGACCACGATGGCCTGCTTGTCCTTGGTGATGTTCTCGATGGCGGCCTTGGCGCGCATCACGAAACGCCCGCGGCCGGTCTTGTACGCCTCCGCGATCCCGGCCTTGCCGTAGATGTACGCCCCGGTCGGGAAATCGGGGCCTTTGACCACTTCGAGGATCTTGGGCAGCTGGGTCTTGGGATCGTTCACCAGGAGGATGGTGGCGTCCACGATCTCGGTGAGGTTGTGGGGCGGGATGTTGGTGGCCATGCCGACGGCGATGCCGTTCGAACCGTTGATGATCAGGTTCGGGATCTTGGTGGGGAGTACGACCGGCTCCATCGTGGTCTCGTCGAAGTTGGCGACGTAATCGACAGCGTCCTTGTCGATGTCGGCGAGCATCTCTTCGGCGATGGCCGTCATGCGGCATTCGGTGTACCGGTAGGCGGCGGCGGAGTCGCCGTCAATCGAGCCGAAGTTGCCCTGCCCGTCCACCAGCGGGTAGCGCATAGACCACGGCTGAGCCAAGCGCACCAGCGCGTCGTACACCGCGCCGTCACCGTGCGGGTGGTACTTCTTCAGCAGCTCGCCGACCACACCGGCGCACTTGATGTGCTTGCGGTTGTGCAGCACTCCCATGTCGTGCATTGCATACAAAATGCGGCGATGGACGGGCTTGAGGCCGTCACGGACGTCGGGGAGAGCGCGGCCGATGATGACCGACATCGAGTAGTCGAGATACGAACGGCGCATCTCCTCCTCGATGTTGACGGGCTGGATGTTGGCCGCGCCGGGACCTTGAGGCGGCTGACCGTCACCGGGGAGAGGGAGTTGGGGGTTCTGCGGATTCTGATCGTCTGCCATAAGTACCTAGTACCAAGTACCCAGTACCAAGCTAGAGCGGTACTGAGACGAACTTTCTGTTCGCTGAGTGAGCACACCAGAGGCCTGCGCGGCGGCTGGACGCGAGGCGCTGCGATTTCGTGTAAGTACATGCAATATCAATCTGTTATGCGGAGAAGGAGCACTCGTAATTATAGCACGAGAAGAGATGGTTTAGGGCACATTCGCGCCCCGCGGACGGGCGGGACGTCCGTCCCCACACAATCAGCGAAATCACGGCCTGTGGGTGGCGGCGTGGAACTCGTCCACCGCGGTTTGCAGGTCGGGGAAGCCGTCGGTCCCGGTGGTGATGGTGCTGGACTGGTAGTCCATGAGCAGCTCCTTCAGCAAGAAGACGGCCTGGCGGATGCGGCGTCTTTCGACCAGCGGCATGAGGGTGAAAGGATCCCGCCGCTGCTTGCGCATCTCGACCCAGGTCTGGACAGCCCAGGCGGTCTCGCGGGCGTGGTCCACGGCGTGGCGGAATTCGGTGAGGATGCGCGGGTCCACATCGGCCATATCGCTTTGCAGGAGGGTCTCGATGGCGCGCAGTTCCTCGGCGCTTTTGTAAACGCGGCTGGTGATGTCAGTGCGGGGCTCGGAAGGCTGCGGCGGGGGCGCGGGCTCGGCGGCATGGATACCGGCGAGGACGTCGAGGAGCTGGTTGATCTGCCTGCGGGCCTCCGGGGTGACGTGAGTGAAGTAGATACCGCCGCCGATGCCGGGATGGGAGGTGCGGACCTGGCCCTTGCAGGGGATGGTGGCGTCGGCGACCTTGAGGGTGAGATCGAGTTCGAGGCCCATGGTGAGCGGCGTGGTGGTCTCGATGTAGCAGCCGCCGGCGCTGATGTCGCCGAGCGTGGCCCAGGTGGGAGGACTGTTGGGGCGCTGGATCTGAACACCGCCCTGGCAGGGAAAGCGGTGAAAGCGGCGGCGTTCGTGCTGGCGGGCCACCGGGGCTTTGGCGACCGCGACCGCCGCCGGCTCCGCGGAAGCGGCCCGGCCTGGATGGGTGGTGGCGCCGGCCGGCAAGGGCCCCCAGATCGACTTGCCGGGCTCGGCGCTGGCGACGCCGAACTCCGACTTGTCGGCGGCGATCCAGGCGATGCGGAAGCGCCCCTTCTCGGACTGATACTGCACCCCGACGATGTCACCGAGCTTGAGGGAGCAATTCCTCCACGCGATGCGGGCGCCGAAGCGGCTGACGTCGCGGGTCTTGAGATGCTCGTTGAAGGGGCGACCGTCCGCGGTCATACCCCAGACACGAACCGGCAGTTCGGCTTTTACGCGGTCCTCGCGACGGCGTGCCATGGAACCTCCAGCGAGGGAAATGGGGCCCCGATGCTGAGCGGATTGTGCGCCAGTTCGGGCACGTAGGAAAGAAAATACGGAACAGTGAGGGCGGGGCGCCGGTGAACACCTCTTCCGGCCCTAGGGGTCCTTCGACTCCGCGGCTGACGCGCAACGCGCGTCAGCTGCTTCGCTCAGGATGACAGGGAAAGCAGTAGCTCAGGCCTGCAGGACGGGGTGTTTGAGGGGGGCGGGGCCGGAGAGGCGGGCCTCGAAGAAGCGGTCCACCTGCTCGATGACGGCCTGGGGAGTGCGGGAGTCGTAGATGGCTTTGCGCAAGGCGGCGCCGCCGGGGACGCCGTGGGTGAACCAGGAGGCGAACTGCTTCATCTTGCCGATGGCATCGGGGAAACCTTCCTCCATCAGCATGGTGAAGTAGGTGTGGATCATGCGGTAGCGGTCGCGCTCCTCGGGCAGATCGTAGCGGCCGGAGGCGGTGTACTGGGCGATCTGGCGGAAGATCCAGGGACTGGAGGAGGCGGTGCGGCCGATCATGACCGCGTCGCAGCGGGTCTGGGCGACCATGGCGCAGGCGTCCTCGGGAGTGCGGATATCGCCGTTGCCGATGACCGGGACCTTCACCGCGTCTTTGACGGAAGCAATCCACTCCCAGCGGGCGGCGCCGGTGTATCCCTGCTCGCGGGTGCGGGCGTGCAGGGCGACGGCGTTGAGGCCGCAGTCCTCGGCCAGCCTGGCCAGTTGGGCGCAGACGATCTCGCTGTCATTCCAGCCGGCGCGGAATTTGACGGTGAAGGGGATCCTGACCGCGGCGCGCACCGCTTTGAAGATCTCGCCGATGCGGGGCAGATCGCGCAGCAGGCCGGAGCCGCCGTTGCACTTCACCACCTTCTTCGCCGGGCAGCCGAGGTTCAGGTCCACCAGGTCGAAACCCAGGTCCTCGATCAGTTTGGCGGCGTCGGAGAGCACCTGTGGGTCGGAGCCGAAGAGCTGGGCGGAGATGGGGTGCTCGTCCTCGTAGAAGTGCAGGTAGCGCTTGGCCTTCTTGTCCCTGGCGCGGAGGACGCCGTCGGCCGAGGTGAACTCGGTCATGATGAGGCCGCATCCTGATTTTTCGCCGGAGAGCTGGACGTCGTGGTGCGGCGTCAGGTTGACGTTGCGGATGAAGCGCCGAAAAACGGTGTCGGTGACCCCGGCCATAGGAGCCAGCACGGTGGCGGGGCGGATCTCGACCGAGCCGATGCGAACGAACGAAGGCACCGGCGCCTGGGCGGGCGCCCGCTCGGGAGCCGGGGTGGTCCAGTGCTTGCGCATCGACGAGCCCCTATTCTAGCCGCAAAAAGCATGGGCCCGCGCCAGGGCGCACGGGCTACATTGACCAGATCCTTCGCTTCGCTCAGGATGACGCCGGCGGGCTCAGACGCCCGCCAAACAGCGTCACTTCTGCTCGGTCTTGGCGTACTTGCGGCGGAAGCGCTCGACGCGCCCGGCGGTGTCCACCAGCTTCTGCTTGCCGGTGAAGAAGGGGTGGCAGTTGGAGCAGATCTCGAGGTGGATGTCGCCCTTGTGGGTGGAGCGGGTGGTAAAGGTGTTGCCGCAGGCGCAGTGCACGCGGACTTCGTGGTAAGCCGGATGGATGGCAGCCTTCATGGAACTTCAGACCTCGCTGTGCAAAATATTGATTCTATAGGAGGGCATGCGGATGCGGCAAATCGCGGAGGCGGGTGCGAAGATATGGAGAGGAGAGGGCCCATTCCGAGATTTGTAATCGGTAATTTGTAATTTGCAAAGTAAGGCGGGCGCTGCGGCAGGCGCGGATACTTTGCAATTTACAAATCGAACTTTACCAATGAAAAAGGCAGGGCGCGGTGCCCTGCCCGGATGCGGATGGCCCGGTTCAGCGCTTGTTGACGGATTTCTTGAGCTCCGCGCCGGCGGTGAATTTGGCAACGCGCTTGGCGGCGATCTTGATGGGCTTGCCGGTTTGCGGGTTGCGCCCGGTGCGGGCTTTGCGCGCGGAAGTAGAGAAGGTCCCGAACCCTACTAAGGTGACGCGGTCGCCCTTCTTAAGGGCGCCGGTGACGCCGTCGACGACGGCGTCGATGGCAGAGCCGGCTTGAGCCTTGGTGATACCGGCGGAAGCTGCGGCGCGTTCGACCAGATCGGCTTTGTTCATGCACACGCTCCAGGGCGAGAGGCGTCCGGTCAGCGTTGGAGAGAATCGGCGCCCATCGCCAGTGTCGGGGCGTAATTAAGCGCCCGTTGGCAGAGGATGTCAAGTGTGGAAACTGTGGAAATGCGCGCCCAATCAGGCATTTGGGAGATCGGGAGATTGGGTGATCGGGTAATTGCGTAATTGGCAAACATTTCCTCAGGCCTGTGGCGGGTTGCGGAAGGGCGGGGCGGGGTATAGATTCGGAGTTCGAGACACCCCAACACGCCAACAGCGGGCGTGCCGGGGGCCCCGGCCAGCCGGAAGGACATGATGTGAGCACCCCTCAGCAGGCAGTGTGCCCGCAGTGTGGCGGGACAGGATGGAAAGAGATGGGCACGGGCGGGGCGCGGCGGGTCGCGCGTTGCGACTGCGTGGCGGGCTCGCGGGCACAGCGGCTGCTGGAGCGGGCGCGCATCCCGGCGCGCTACGAGCACTGCGAGTTCGACAGCTTCGAGCCCGGATACGCCGGTCCCAATCCGTCCCTGGAACGCGCGCTGCTGGAGGCCCGGCGGTTCGTCAGCGATTACCCGGTGGAAAACAACGGGCTGCTGTTCATCGGGCCGATCGGGGTGGGCAAGACCCACCTGGCGGTCAGCATCCTGAAGGAGCTGATCGCCGGCAAGGGCGTACCCTGCCTGTTCTACGACTACCGTGAGCTGCTGAAGCAGATCCAGAATTCCTACAACCCCTCGGAGCCAACCACCGAGATGCAGGTGCTGCGGCCGGTCTTCGAAGCCGACGTCCTGGTGCTGGACGAACTGGGCGCAGTGAAGCCCACGGAGTGGGTGTGGGACACGGTCAGCCACATCCTGAACACGCGCTACAACGACAAGCGGACCACTCTCATCACCACCAACTATCCCGACCAGCCGGCGGGGGAAGCGGTGCGGCGGAGCTTCTCGCAGAGCGAGGCGGCACGGGCGGCGGCACGGGACGAGACCCTGGGAGACCGCATCGGGGAGCGCATGCGGTCAAGGCTGCACGAAATGTGCCGGACGGTGGACCTGCGGGGGGAGGATTTCCGGCAGAAGGTGCACAAGGCGTCACGAAGAGATTTCTAATCGGGTAATTTGGTAATCGGGTAATTGTCAGCGGTTGATGGAAGACAGGGCTTGTTTGAAGAGCGTCTCGAAAGAGGCGCTCTTGCCGTTTGCGCCGGCAGCGGCGGCGATGGCCTTTTCGGCAGCAGGGCGCTGATAGCCGAGATTGAGCAGGGCGGAGAGTACGTCCT
>DATKKJ010000116.1 GCA_035543055.1 Terriglobales bacterium
GCCAGAATCCTGGGCCGGCATGCACCAGACTATGATTCCTTGTCGCGTATCCGACTTCTCCGTGACGACACCATCACAGCGTGCATGCTGGTGATATTTGTTAAAGGGTTATCTGAAAATGAAGACGTCAAGCTCAACTAACGCCAAGTCAGCATCTGTAGCCCTTCTCATCGTCCTGGCGCTTTTGCCTTTCTGCGTCTTACGTGCACGGGACGATCCGGGGGAACCGGGAATCATTACAGGGGTCGTGCTTGGGACCACAGGACAGCCCTTATCAAACGTCCGAGTGTACGTCCGGGAGCGTGACCGCCCAGTGACGGGAGCCTTGCATTTCGTGATTACAGACAAGGATGGGGAATTCCGATTTACCGGCCTTCGTCCGGGAATCTTTGACCTCTACGTAAGTTCTAGCAAAGCGAACTCGTTCGTGGGAGAGAGTCTGGGAGTTGTGCCGCTAACAGACGAGCAGCCTACCAGAAGAGTTGTGATCCGAATCGCGCAAAAGCAACGCGGAAAGCCCACCAAGAATCTCAAGGTGGGTGGTCTGGAGGGCGAGGGTGTGGCCCAGACGGGCCGAATTTGCTCGTCTGGGCGCCCCACCTTTGCAGAATATTTTACCTTCTAACCCATTGATTCCATCCGTGCAAAATTTAGATTATAGCTTGCAGCTAATTGTCCACTTGACTGGAGCGCTATAATAGAGTTGCGGCCCTACGGTCGCCACTCGTTCGCTCTTTGAAATGTCGCCGCCACTAAGTCCCTTGCCCGACATATTCTGCGGACCTCGCGTTGATAGCAAAGGACTTTGCAACAGAATCTGTCGCGAAGTCCTTTAGATCGACATATCGACCCCGGGGGAGGGGGTCTGAAGTCTGTTCGTCTCTTTCGACCACGAAAGCCGGCAAGAATGGTCCGTCGCCCCGCAGTATGGTTTGGGCATCTAAAGGGGGAAGCGATAGAATAGCTGGTTCGATATGGGAGAGAAATTCAATCCGAACGGCGCCTTTGCCCGGGCGACGGTGGAGAAGGACCTGGAGGACCCGCCGAGCGGGCACGGGCGCTTCGCCAACACGGCGGGCGATCGGGTGGACCGGGAGCGCGTCCGCACGGTGACCTTCGGCGCCGAAACTCCCGAAGGAGTGGTGCTGACCAGCCTGGACAAGGCGGTCAACTGGGTGCGCAAGAACTCCCTGTGGCCGATGACCTTCGGGCTGGCGTGCTGCGCCATCGAGATGATGTCGATGGGGGCGTCGCGGTTCGACATCGCGCGCTTCGGGGCAGAAGTGTTCCGGCCGTCGCCGCGGCAGGCCGACCTGATGATCATCGCCGGGCGGGTGTCGCAGAAGATGGCGCCGGTGATCCGCCGCCTCTACGAGCAGATGCCGGAGCCCAAATGGGTGATCTCGATGGGGGCGTGCGCGACCTCAGGCGGCGTGTTCAACAACTACGCGCTGGTGCAGGGCGTGAACCAGTGGATCCCGGTGGACGTGTACGTTCCCGGGTGCCCGCCGCGTCCGGAGCAGTTGATCTATGCCATCATGCTGCTGCAGGACAAGATCATGAAGGAGCGGGGCAGCTTCAAGCGGGCGTTGAACCTGGCATAGAGGCGCCAAACATCAAGAGTGGGGTTTCAGAGGCGACCGGAGACGGTCGCCTCGGTTTTTTTGCGGGCCATGTCACTACGCGGAGCGGCTCGGCGGCGCCGAGGTAGCGCGCGTGTAGAATGTCGGCGAGCCATGAATCCTCTCGATCTTTCGCCGGAGGAGTTCCGCCACCTGGCGGAGCGGGCGGTCCAGGAGGCCGGCGAGTATCTGGCCGGCTTGGACAGCCGGCCGACGTTTCCCTCCACATCCGGCGGCCAGACGACCAAGATCTTCAGCAGCCAACTCCCGGAACAGGGGATGGGAGCGAGGGCATTCGACGCGGTGGCCGAGATCTTCGCCCACTCGCGGCCAGGGAACGGACGGTTTTTCGGATACGTCTTCGGGTCGGGCGAACCGGTGGGTGCTGTCGCCGATCTAGTGGCCGGCGTGCTGAACCAGAACGTGACCGCGTGGCGCTCGGCGCCGGCGGCGGTCAGCATCGAGCGCACGGTGATCGGGTGGCTGGGCGAAGCGCTGGGCTGCGCGGGATTCTCGGGCAGCCTGTGCGGCGGGGGGTCGTCGGCCAACCTGATGGCGCTGGCCATGGCGCGGGAAGCGAAGGCGCCGGCGAACCAGCGCGGGACCCAGCCCGGGGTGGTGTACGCCTCCGAGGAAGTGCACATGTCGGTGCCCAAGGCGCTGGCGCTGCTGGGATTGGGATATGGCAGCCTGCGGACGATCGCGACCGACGAGCGGTATCGCATCAAGTTCGACGCACTGAGCGAGGCGATGGAAGCGGATGCGCGGGCAGGCAAGCGCATTGTCGCAGTGGTCGGCTCGGCGGGGACGGTCAATACGGGATCGATCGATCCGCTGGCGGAGATGGCGGAACTGGCGCAGCGACATGGAGCCTGGTTCCACGTGGACGGAGCGTACGGCGCATTGGCGGCCTTGGCCGTACCGGAGAAGTTCAAGGGGATGGAGCGCGCCGATTCGATCTCGCTCGACCCGCACAAGTGGCTGTATCAGCCGGTGGACTGCGGCTGCCTGCTCTATCGCGATCCGGCCGCGGCGCAGGCGGCATTCGCCCACAGCGGCGACTACACCAAGGTGCTGTCGAAGGACCCGATCGAAGGATTCGCGTTCTTCGAGGAATCCATGGAGCTGTCGCGCCGCTTCCGCGCCTTGAAAGTCTGGCTTTCGCTGCGCTACCACGGGCTGGAGGCTTTTCGGCGGGCCATCGGCCGCGACCTGGAGCACGGCCAACGCCTGGCCCGGAGAGTGGCGGCCACGCCGGAGCTCGAGGTCCTGGCGCCGGTGGAGCTAAGCGCGGTCTGTTTCCGCTACACCCGGGGAGACGACCTGAATGGCTTGAATGCGGCGATCCTGCGGCGGGTGATCGAGCGCGGGCGGGTGTACCTCTCCAATACGACGCTGCGCGGGAAGTTCGCGCTGCGTGCCTGCTTCGTCAATCACCGCACGGTCGAAAGCGACGTGGACGCCATCATCGAGGAAGTGCTGGCCGCGGCGGGCGAGGTGCGAGCCTCACAGAAGACGCATGCCTCTTGAACCCACGGTCAACAGCGTGGTCGCCCACGCTCCCTGCCGGGCGGACCTGGCCGGGGGCACGGTGGACATCTGGCCGCTCTATCTCTTCCATCCCGGAGCGGTCACGGTGAACTTCGCCGTCAACATCCTTACCCGTTGCCGGATACGGCGCATTCGCGGCTCCAGGTTGGTGCTGCGTTCCCTGGATACCGGCCGGGAGGACCACTTCCGCGACCTCAAGCACCTCTGCGCTGCCCGCCGCTTCAAGCATGCGCTGGCCGCGTACCTGGTCCGCTTCTTTGCCCCGGAAGGCGGACTGGAGATCGAGACCCACTCGGAGTCGCCGGCGGGCGCCGGGATCTCCGGGTCGTCGGCGCTGATGATCGCCACCACGGCGGCGCTGGCACGCTACACCGGCCGGAAGCTCTCGCGGGAAGAGGTCCGGGTGATTGCGCAAAACGTGGAGGCACAGCTGATCCGCGTCCCCACCGGCTGCCAGGACTACTATCCCGCGCTCTACGGGGGCGTGAGCGCGATTCACCTTCGTCCGGACGGTATCCACCGGGAGGCCATCGCCTTGGGCCCGGAGGCGCTCGACCGCCGCTTCCTTCTGGTCTACACCGGGGCGCCCCGGCAATCGGGGATCAACAACTGGGAGGTGTTCAAGGCGCACATCAACGGGGACCGGAGGGTGCTGCGGAACTTCGACGAGATCGTGGCCATCGCCCGGGGGATGAAGGATGCGCTAGCTGCCAGTGACTGGCCGGAGGTCGAAAGGCTGCTGCGCGCGGAATGGAAGCTGCGCAAAACAAATATCCCCGGGATCAGCACTCCGCTCATCGATCGGTTGATCACCGGCACGATGGGGCAGGGAGCGCGGGCGGCAAAGGTCTGCGGCGCCGGCGGCGGCGGCTGTCTGATCCTGCTGGTGGAAGAAGGCAGTAGGGACCGGGTGGCAAAGGTGGTAAGCAAGCTGGGCGGCCGGGTGCTTCCGGCGGCGGTGGCGCGGGAGGGGCTCTCCCTCACCGCCGGGAGGCTGCGGTGAACCGGGCGCTCTACTACATGGCGGACGGCCGGCTGCGCCCGATCTGGCGCTTCGTGGTGTCCATTCTGCTGTTCTTTGCGGCAAGTTTCGTGGCTTTCGGAGTGGCCAGGCTGGTGATGGGCAGGGACAGGGAGCTGATGGCGGTGGTCTCGCGCCCGCTCCTGATGATCCTTGTGCTGCTGGCGTTCACCTGGATGTTGCGCGTATTCGACCGAGTGCCGCGGCAGCAAGCGGCCGCAATGGGGCTTCCGGGCGGCCGGCTCGCCTTGTGGGACTCGCTCTTCGGAGTGCTGCTGGGGAGCGCGATGGTGGCGCTCACCATCGCGACCATCGCCTGGAAAGGCGACCTGCAAGTCAGCGGCGATGTGCACGGGATCAAGACCGGCACCCTGCTGGTAGAGGTCCTGCTGGTTCTGAGCACAGCGGCGATGGTGGAGGAGCTGGTCTTTCGCGGGTATCCATTCCAGCGGTTAGTCGAATCCACGGGCCCTGGGGGGGCGATCGCACTGATGTCGGCGCTGTTCGGGGCGGTCCATTTGAGAAACCCGAACTCCAGTACGCTGGGACTGCTGAACACCATGCTGATCGGCATCGTCTTTTCCGTGGCGTACCTGCGCGCCCGCACCTTGTGGCTGCCCTGGGGAATCCACTGGGCGTGGAACGCCGTGTTGGGAGCGGGGATCGGGCTGCCGGTGAGCGGCCTAGACCTGAGCATCGGCATCCGCGGCAAGGCCAGCGGACCGGTATGGCTTACGGGCGGAGGATACGGACCGGAGGCTTCGGTGGCCTGTACGGTAGCGGTGATGGCGGGGCTGGTGGTCGTACTGCTGGCGTTCCACCGGCGCCCGGCGCTCCCCGGGGTAGAGGACGGGACGGGCAGCCAGGGTACGAAACCCGCGTAGCCGCTGGCCCCCCTGCCGGGGTTGCTATTCGTGGAAAAAAGGCGAATCATAGGAGCAACCACTCCGAGTCTTCTATGTCAGTTCGAGCCAGCTGGATCGCCCTCACTATTGTGTTGTTCCTAGGTGTGTCTTGGGGCGACAAGAACAAGTCCGAGACGAGCCCCGCGAAGCCCATCGATCAGGATGGCCGCTTCGCCATCATCCGCGCACTCAACGGAGAACTGGTGTTTGCCCGCAAGCCGTTTCCGATGGGGACCAGGGGACTGGTGATCAGGTCCGACGGGAAGCTGGTGCCGGACGGGCAGCAACTGCAGCAGGCGGTTGCGGTCAACGGCGCCGCGGCGAAGCCCGGGGACCGCGTCCACATCACGAACCTGATCATCAAGAACAAAATGATCATCTTCGAGATCAACGGCGGCCCGCTCAAGAAGAAGAAGTGGTACGACCGGCTGGAGGTGGGGAGCGTCGGGGGGAGCACGACTCTCACCAAGCCGCCCGACGAGTTGGCCAGGGGATCGTTCGTGGCCTTGGAATTCGACAAGTTCGTTCCGAAAATCACCCCCGACGAACTGAAGGAGCGGCTGGGCAGCGTTCTGGATTTCAACGCCAAGTCCACGATGGAAGCGTATCTGGAGACCCTCCCACCCAAGGCGAGGCAGGCCATCCAGGACCACAAGGTGCTGGTCGGCATGAACCGCCAACTGGTGCTCTACGCCGTGGGGGCGCCGGAGAGGAAGATCCGGGAGAAGGAAAATGATGTCCCCTACGAGGAATGGATCTACGGCTATCCGCCGGAGGAAGTGAAGTTCGTGCGCTTTGTCGGGGATGAAGTCACCCAGCTCAAGATCATGCAAGTGGACGGGCAGAAAGTGCTGCGCACGGCCAAGGAGATCGACCTGAAAACAGGCACCGAACAGGCGCAAGCCAAGCCCCAACCGCCCCCGCCGCCGCCCCATGCCCCGACCTTGCGGCGGCCGGGTGAAAAGGCTGGGGTTGAAACCAGCAGCACAGCCGCGCCCGACGATGGGACCCCGCCCAAGCAGAAGGTGCCGACGGTGATCTTAGGCGACCCCAACCACGGGACCAGGATGCCGGAACCGGGGGAGATACCCGGCGGTTCTCCCAGCAGTCAGGATCCTCCGCGATAATGCCGCCGGCCGGTTGGCGTCTGTGAGCGCCGGTTTTACACTGGTGTCGTGAAGATCGCGCTGGGGCAGATCAACCCTACGGTCGGGGACTTCGAGGGCAACGCTGCCAGAATCATCCGGTACTCCGAACGGGCGCGCCAGGCTGGCGCCAGCCTGATCATCTTCCCGGAACTTGCGATCTGCGGATATCCGCCGCGCGACTTGGTAGAGAAGCCGAGCTTCGTCGCGCGAAACGAGGAGACGGCTGGCAAGGTCGCCGAGGCATGCCGGGGCATCGCGGTGATCTGCGGGCTGGTGACGCCGGCCCACGTAGAAACCGGCAAGTCGGTGATGAACTCCGCCGCCCTGCTGCGCGGCGGGCGCATCGAGTTCCTGCAATCGAAGATGCTGCTCCCCACCTACGACGTCTTCGACGAATCCCGTTATTTCGCCCCCGCCGCCAGACAGGAGCTTCTGTCCTTCTGCGGGTGGCAGCTCGCCGTCACCGTCTGCGAAGACGCCTGGAACGACAAGCATTTCTGGCACAAGCGGCTGTACAGCGTGGACCCGGTGGAGCAGCTTTTGGGCAGGGGCGGCAATGTGCTGGTGAATGTGTCGGCGTCGCCCTTCCACATCGGGAAGCGCGAGGTCCGCTTCAAGATGCTGCAGACCATCGCCACCACCTACAAGGTGCCGGTCATCTTCGTGAACCAGGTGGGCGGGAACGACAGCCTGATCTTCGACGGCTCCAGCTTCGTGGTGGGGGCCGACGGGCGTGTCGTGGCACAAGCCAAGTCGTTCGAAGAAGACCTAGTCTGTTTCGATTCGGATGCGCTGAGCGGGGACATTCATCCGCAGGTGGAGGGCGTGGAAGCCAGCGCCTATGCCGCCCTGGTGCTGGGGACGCGCGACTACGTGCGCAAGTGCGGGTTCGCGCGGGTGATCATCGGGCTGAGCGGCGGTATCGATTCCGCGTTGACGGCGGTGATCGCGGTGGACGCGCTGGGGGCGGAGAGCGTGACCGGGGTGAGCATGCCCGGGCCCTATTCGTCGCCCGGCAGCATCGACGACGCGCGCGCGCTGGCCGCCAACCTGGGCATACGCTTCGAGGTGGTGCCGATCAGGGAGATCTTCGACGCGCACCGCAAAGAACTGGAGCCCGTTTTTGCGGGGAGGGAAGAAGACGTGACCGAGGAGAACCTGCAGGCGCGGATCCGGGGTTCGATCCTGATGGCACTGTCGAACAAGTTTGGCGCCCTGGTCTTGAGCACGGGAAACAAATCGGAGCTGGGCGTGGGATACTGCACGCTCTACGGCGACATGGTGGGCGGTCTGGCGGTGATCTCGGATGTGCCCAAGACCATGGTGTACCGGCTCGCCGAACACGTGAATGCGCAACGGCCGGTGATTCCCAGGAGCACATTGGAGAAGCCGCCGTCGGCGGAATTGCGGCCGAACCAGACGGACCAGGACACGCTGCCCCCTTACGAGGTGCTGGACACCATCGTCGAGGACTACGTCGAAGGCTACAAGACGCCGGAGCAGATCGCGGCCGAGCACGGATACGATCTGAACGTGGTCCGAGCCGTGGTGCGCATGGTGGAGCGCAGCGAGTACAAACGCCAGCAGGCGGCGCCCGGACTGAAGATCACGGGAAAAGCGTTTGGCGTGGGAAGGCGGTTCCCGATCGCGCAAAAATCCGAGGTGTGAAAGGAACATGATGCAGCGTTGGCTCTGTGCTGTGCTCCTGTGCTTGCTGATGGCTTCCCCGATTCTCGCCCAGAAGGACCCCAGGAAAACGTCGCCTGCGCCCCCGCCGGTCCTGCTTCCGAGCAAAGAGACGGTGAATGGGTACATGCGCCACATGGTCGGGTACGACCCGAACGTCAAGTGGAGCGTCATCTCCATCGCCGAGTCAGAGGTGCCGGGGATGGCGCTGGTGGTCATGCGGGTGGGGGAAGGCGAGGGCCGCCTGACCCAGTTGTACGTCTCGGCCGATGGAAGACACGCGATCATCGGCGAGATGGTGCCGTTCGGCGCCGACCCCTTCGCCGATTCCCGCGAGCGATTGCAGCGCGAGGCACGTGGACCGTCCATTGGCGATGCCAATGTGCCGGTGACCATCGTAGAGTTCAGCGACCTGCAGTGTCCCCACTGCAAGGCGGCCCAGCCGACCATCGACCGGCTGGTTTCCGAGGTGCCGTCCGCCCGGCTGGTCTTCGAGCATTTTCCCCTGGAGGCGCTGCATCCCTGGGCGTTCAAGGCGGCAACCTACGCCCAGTGTGTGAGCGATCGCAAGCCGCGGGCCTTCTGGACCTTCATCCGCGCGATCTACGACAACCAGTTGGACATCACCGAAGCCAATGTGGACGCAAAGCTCAAGGAGTTTGCGAACGCATCGGGCTTGAAGGGGGACGAGGTGGCGGCGTGCGCCGCGACCCCAGCATCGCAGGCGCCGGTACGAGCCGCCATGCAGCTCGGCAAGGCGATGGGCGTCAGCAGCACACCGACGCTGTTCGTCAACGGCAGGAAGATCGCTGGGCTGGGACAGCTCCCCTACGAGACGCTGAAGCGGCTGGTGGAATTCGAGGTTCAGGAAGCGCAGAAAGCCTCGGCGGTGAAATCACAACCGAAAGAATAGGAATCAGTCCCCGGGCGAGGACTCGCGCAGGCGGCGCGCCGCGGTCTCCGAGGTCACCGGCGTGAAGTACACCTCCTTGAAGGTGTAGGACTTCGATTTCTTGTCGAGGATGGGCAGGATCTCGATGTGCCAGTGGTAGTCGTCGTCGATGGTCTTCCAATAATCCAGCACTTCGGAGCGGTGGAGGGTGTTGGGCGAAGTGTGCACCACCATGTGAAAGTCCTCGGTGATGTTACGGATGCGGGTGAGCGTGCGCCGCAACAGGGCGGCGAGGTCGCGCAGCACGCCGGGTTTGGAGAGCGCCATGCGTTCGAATGAGGCTTCGTGAACCCGGGGCATGATCCAGGTCTCATAGGGCACCCGGGGGGCGAAGGGGCAGGTGGCGATGTAGTCGCCGCGGGTCTCGACCACGCGCACGGCGCTCTGCTCCTCCTGGGCGAGGATGTCGCAGAACACACAGCGTTCCTTCTGGCTGAAATACTCGCGGCCGGCGCGCAGCTCGTAGAGCACGCGGCGCGGCACGAAGGTGGTAGCGGTGAGCTGCGAGGTGGGGTGGGGGAACTCCTGGCCGGAGGCGGCGCCGTGGTTCTTGAAGACGGTGATGTATTTGAACCGCCGGTCCTTCTTCAAGTCCTGGATGCGCTGCGCCGTCAACTGGAGGAACTGCTCGATCTCGGCGTCGCTGGCATTCCACAGCTGGCGGTCGTGCCTGGGGTTCTCCACCAGCACCTCGTGGGCGCCGACCGTCCGCATGCGGTCGTAGAGGCCCTCGCCGCGGCGCTGGGGATCACCCTCGACGTGGTAGAGCGCCTTGGGATGGACGACGGCGCGGGCCGACCACGACCCGCCATCCAGTGAAGGCATGGAGGAGATCACCTGCGGCTGGCGGGGCGCGTTGGCGCAGTAAAGGCAGGGTTGCTCGGAGAGCGCGTCCATCTCGGCGGGGTCGTCGCCGGTGATGACCCAGGAGCGGGTGATGGGGTCCTTGCGCAATTCCATGGCGTCCCGATAGGAAAACACTCCGGGGATTGCGCCGTCAACTGCGGAGGCTGGAATTCCACAATCGGCCCGAGGCCCCGGTTGCTATAATCCGCGCACCGGCACTCCAAGGTGATGACCGAGCCGTCCACCCCGCTCATGCGGCAGTACGCCGCGATCAAGAAAGAGCATCCCAACGCGCTGCTCTTCTTCCGGCTGGGCGATTTCTACGAACTGTTCTTCGAGGACGCGGTGATCGCCGCCCGCGAGCTGCAGATCACACTGACTTCCCGCAACAAGGAAAAAGGCACAGCCGTTCCCATGTGCGGCGTCCCTTACCACGCCGCCGAAGGATACCTGGCAAAGCTCATCCGCAAGGGTTACAAGGTCGCGATCTGCGACCAGATGGAAGATCCGAAGAAGGCGAAGACCATCGTCCGCCGTGAGGTGACCCGGGTGGTGACCCCGGGCACGGCAGCTGACAGCGCACTGGGCTCGGAGGAGAGCAATTTCCTGGCGGCGGTCGCGCGGGTGGGAGACGCAGTGGGATTCGCCGCCCTCGATCTTTCGACGGGCGATTTTCGGGCCACGGAATTCCAGGGGATCGAGGCAGAGCGCCGGCTGTGGGAAGAATTGCAGATGCTGCGGCCGCGCGAGTTGCTGTATTCCTCGTCGCTGCCGTTGTTCGAGCGCAAGTCGGAGCTGCTGCCCGGTTCCGCCTTTGCCGAGACACCGCTGGAAGACTGGGTCTTCGCCCCGGATTATGCCATCCCGCTGGTTGAGAACCACCTGGGCGTGCTTTCGCTCGAGGGTTTCGGGCTGACCGGGCGGCGGGCAGCAGCCACAGCGGCGGGCGCGGTGCTCCACTACGTACGCTCCACCCAACGCGGCACGCTCGAGCACCTGGACCGCATCGGCTACTACGAACGGCAGAACTGCCTGGTGCTGGATGCGGTGACGGTGCGGAATCTGGAACTGGTCGAACCGCTTTTTGCCGGCACCTCGGAAGACGTCACCGCCTTCCGTACGCTGGACGCCACAGTCACGCCCATGGGCAAGCGCCTGCTGCGCACCTGGCTGCTGCGCCCGTCGGTGGACGCGGCTGAGATCCGCGACCGGCTGGACGCGGTCGAGGCGCAAGTGCGGGAAACCATCGCTCGCGAGGAGCTGCGTCGCGCCCTGGACGGCGTGCTCGACATCGAACGGCTGCTGAGCAAGGTGACGCTGGAATCGGCGAACCCGCGCGACCTGCTGGCGTTGGCGGCATCCCTGCGGCGGATCCCGGGCATACGAGCGGCGGTTGCTCGGCTCGCGGCTGCGAGACTGAGCGCGCTGCACGGCTCACTGGACGAGCTTGGGGACGTCCGCGACCGCATCGAGCGAACCCTGGTCGAGGAGCCACCGCTGAGCTTCATCGATGGCGGTGTCGTGCGAGTGGGGGTTGACGCCGATCTCGATCAATTGCGCGATCTGAGCCTGAACGGCAAGCAATACATCGCCCGCATCGAGGAGCGAGAGCGGCAGCGCACCGGGATCGGCTCGCTCAAGGTAAAGTTCAACAGCATCTTCGGCTACTACATCGAGATTTCGAAGCCGAACCTGCACCTGGCTCCGGCGGACTACGAGCGCAAACAGACGCTGGTGAACGCCGAGCGCTTCACCACGCCGGAGCTGAAAGAATACGAGACCAGGATCCTGGAAGCGCAGGAGAAGATCGTCGAGATCGAGCGACGGATCTTTGGCGAGCTGCGGACTTTCATCGCCGGCCAGGCCAAACGCGTCCGCCAGACGGCGCTGGGGCTGGCCGAGGTGGACGTGCTGGCCTGCTTTGCCCACCTGGCCGCCAACCGCGACTACTGCCGCCCAGAATTCGACGATTCCGCCGACCTGGAGATCGTGCAGGGACGGCATCCGGTCATCGAGCGGCAGGAGCTCATGCAAAGCGCGGAACGCTTCGTGCCCAACGACCTCTTTCTCAACTCGACCACGCAGGCCATCCTGGTGCTGACCGGGCCAAACATGGGCGGCAAGAGCACTTATCTGCGGCAAGCTGCGCTGATCGTTATCATGGCGCAGATGGGCTCGTTCGTGCCCGCGGCGCGTTGCCGCCTGGGCATCGTGGACCGTATCTTCACCCGCATCGGGGCCAGCGACAACCTGGCGCGCGGGCGCTCGACCTTCATGGTGGAGATGACTGAGACCGCAGCCATTCTGAACACGGCCACGCCGCGCTCCCTGATCCTGCTGGACGAGGTGGGGCGCGGGACCGCTACCTACGACGGACTGGCCATCGCCTGGGCAGCGATCGAGTACATCCACGCCCGCACCCGGGCCAAGACGCTCTTCGCCACCCACTACTTCGAGCTGACCGAGTTGGCCAACCGGCTGAGCGGGGTCAAGAACTTCCATGTCTCAGTGAAAGAAACTGCGGGTGGAATCACCTTCCTCCGCCGGGTCGAGCCGGGGGCCGCCGACCGCAGCTACGGCATCGAGGTCGGCAAGCTGGCCGGTTTGCCGCCCGAAGTCGTAGCACGGGCGCGCGAGGTGCTCGCCGAGCACGAGAACGCGGAGCAGCGGGTCACCGCCCACCTGGCGTACGACGAGGTCGCGCCAGCCTCGGTGCAGCTCACCATGTTCACGCCGCTCACCCAAAAGATCGTGGACCAGCTTAAGCAGACCGATCTCGACCGCCTCAGTCCGCTGGAAGCCCTCAACCTGCTGCACGATCTCAAGAAACAACTGGATTGAGGCCAATGCGCGATCTCCGCGAGCACGTCGGGCAGCTCCTGATCTTCGGCTTCGAGGGGACGGAGCCGAGCGCGCGATTGCGCAGCGCCATTACCACCATTCGGCCGGGCGGTATCATCCTGTTTGCGCGCAACATCGTGGGGCCGCGCCAGACCCGGGAGCTCCTCAAAGAAGCGCGCGCGCTGGCCGCCACACCCGTGTTCCTATGCGTGGACATGGAGGGCGGGACGGTGGACCGGCTGAAAGCGGTGATTGCACCGGCGCCGTCGGCGGCCGACGTCTTCGCGACGGGACGCAAGAAACTGTTCCGGCAACATGGCCGGCTGATCGGGGAGGAGTGCCGCGCACTGGGCTTCAACGTGGATTTCGCTCCTGTGCTGGATCTTGGCCTGGAACCGTCGCGCAGTGTGCTGGCCTCGCGCACCGTTTCCGCCCGACCGAAAGAGACCGTCACCTACGCCAAAGAATTCCTGAAAGGCCTGAGCGACGCCCACATTCTGGGATGCGGCAAGCATTTTCCCGGATTGGGGGAAGCGAACCTCGATACTCACCACGAACTCCCGACGATCAAGAAGAAGGGCAGGCGCCTCTGGAGCGAGGACCTCTATCCCTATCGCAAGTTGCGCAAAGAGCTGCCGTTCGTCATGGTGGCGCACGCCGCCTATCCCGATGTGACCTGCGACCGCACTCCGGCCTCGCTCTCACCTAAGTGGATCTCCGAAATCCTGCGGGAGAAAATCGGTTATGGCGGCCTGGTCATCTCCGATGACCTGGAAATGGGCGGGGTACTGGCGGGCGGCTCCATCGAGCACGCCGCGGTCGAGACACTGCGAGCGGGCGCCGACCTGTTCCTGGTGTGCCACAACGAGGCACACGTCTGGGCGACGTACCGGGCGGTGTTGGCGGAAGCGGTGCGGGACAAGAAATTCGCCGGGCTCGTGGCGCGGGCAGCGCGGCGAGTAATCGACTTCAAGAAGCGGCATAAGGAGCTGCGGCGCTTTCCCGCTGTACCCTCGGAGCGCGCCTTGCGGAAGCTGCGCGAAGAGATTGCCCGCTTCAGCGCCAGCCTTGCAGAGGCGAGCGCATGATCGTTGCCGGGGTGATGAGCGGCACGTCCGCCGACGGCATCAACGTGGCCATCGTCCGCTGTCTGGGGCGGGGACTGCGGACGCGCTTTGAAGTGCTCTCCCACCACGAATTCGCCTACTCCGCCGCCGTGCGCCGCGCCATCCTGCAGGCGATGAACGCGCGCAGCGCCAGCGTGGCCGATCTTTCGCGCCTGAATTTCCTGCTGGGCGAGCTGTACGCAGGCGCTGTCGTGCGCGCGCAGAAACGGGCCAGGATGAACGTGGGACTGGTCGGCTGCCACGGCCAGACCATCTACCACCAGGGGGCCCCGGCGCCATTCCTGGGGCAACGTGTCGCATGCACCTGGCAGAGCGGCGAAGGGGCGGTAATCGCCGCTCGGCTGGGAGTCCCGGTGGTCTCTGACTTTCGCCCTGCCGATATGGCCAACGGCGGCCAGGGCGCGCCTTTGGTCCCGTTCCTCGACTACCTGGTGTACCGCCACCGCCGGCGCGGCCGGATCGTGCAGAACCTGGGAGGGATCGCCAACCTTACCGCGATTCCTGCCCGAGCCGCGCCAGAAGACGTGCTGGCCTTCGACACCGGCCCCGGCAACATGGTGATCGACGCAGTCACGGAGCGGCTGTTCTCGCGCAAGTATGACCGGGATGGACGGATCGCGGCCGCCGGCGGTGTTCTGCAAGATGTGGTCCAGGAGCTGCTCCGGCACCCGTTCTTCCGGCGTCGTCCGCCCAAGACGGCGGGGCGCGAGCAGTTCGGCCGGGAGTTTGTCTCGCGATTCATGCGGTTGTGCGGCCGCGCGCCGAAGCGAGACATCGTCGCCACCGCCACCGCGCTCACCGCGGCGAGCATCGGGGACGCACTTCGCAGGTTCGTTATTCGACAGCCGGGGGCGGCGGTCCCACGCAAGTTTCGCGACTACATCGCGACCGGCGGAGGAGCAAGAAACCGTACGCTCATGGGCATGCTCGAGGAACAGGTCGCGCCCCTCGGCTTGCGCCTGCGCGATCCGGAGGACTTCGGAGTGCCATCCACGGCCAAGGAGGCAGTCGCCTTTGCCGTTCTCGCCTACCAGACCTGGCGGCGCCGTCCCGGCAGTATTCCCGCCGCGACCGGCGCGCGCCGGGCCGCCATACTGGGCAAAGTGTCGTATGTCTGATGCTCGCCGGCTAGCACGGTGGCTGGTTGTGGCCGGATTCCTGCTCGCGCTCGGTTCGTGTGCCACGCCACCAGACCGCAATACGCTGGTCATGATCATCGAGTCCAGTCCGGCAAACCTGGACCCGCGCATCGGGACCGACGCTCAGTCCGAGCGCATCTACAAGCTGATCTTCGACTCGCTGCTGGTCCGGGACGAGCACTTCAACCTGCAGCCCAGCCTGGCCGAAAGCTGGCAGGTCCCCGATCCGCAGACCTACATCTTCCATCTGCGCCGCGATGTGCGATTCCAGGATGGGCGCCCGCTGCTGGCCCGCGACGTCAAATGGACCTTCGACAGCATGATGGATGGCACGGTCATCACCCCGAAGTCGAGCACCTTCCGCTTCGTGGACCGTATCGAGACGCCGGACGAACACACTGTCGCCTTCCATCTCAAGGAGCCGTTCGCGGCCCTGCTGTGGAATGTCTCCGACGGCGCCATCGGCATCGTGCCGTATGGGAGCGCGAAGGACTTCCATGCCCACCCGATCGGTTCGGGGCCTTTTCGCCTGGGCCGCCTGGAGCAGGACCGGGAAGTGGTGCTGGAGCGCAATGGCGATTACTGGGGCCGGGTTCCGCGGATCCAGCGGGTGGAATTCCACGTCGTTCCGGATAGCACGACACGTGCGCTGGAGCTGCGCAAGGGGTCGGCCGACGTCGTGCTTACCGCGTTGACCGCCGACATGATCGAGACCCTCAAGAAGGAATCGCAGCTGGTGGTGCGGCAGTCTCCGGGAACGGTGTACAGCTACCTGGCGATGAATCTGCGCGACCCAATCCTCAAGGACGTCCGGGTGCGCCAGGCGCTGGCGTACGCCATCGATCGGCGGCCGATGATGCACTATCTGTGGCGGGACGAGGTGCGGCCGGCCAACAGTATCCTGCCTCCGCAGCATTGGGCCTACAACGGGGCAGTCCCCACCTATGACCACAACCCTGCCGAGGCGAAGAGATTGCTCGACGAAGCGGGGCACCCGGCGGGAGCCGACGGCATACGCTTCCATCTCAGCATGAAGACCTCGACCGAGGAGTCCACCCGGCTGTTCGCGGCGGTCTTGCAGCAGCAGCTGCGCGAGGTGGGCATCGCTCTCGACATCCGCACCTTCGAGTTCGCCACCTTCTACGCCGATGTCCAGAAGGGCGCCTTCCAGCTGTACTCGTTGCGCTGGGTGGGCGGGAATGAGGACCCGGACATCTTCGAGCACGTCTTTTATTCGAAAAGTATCCCGCCGCAGCGCGCCAACCGCGGTTATTATGCGAACCCGCGGGTGGATGCGCTCATCGACGCCGGCCGCCGCGAGCTGGACCAGCAGAAGCGGCGGGAGATCTACGGGGAACTGCAGCGCATCCTGGCCGCCGACCTGCCCTACATCAACCTCTGGTATTACGAGAACGTGGTGGTGCACTCGGCGCGGGTGACGGACATGACCATCAGCCCTTCGGGGAACTACGACTTCCTGCGCACGGCCGAGTTGGCGCCTTAGGTCCGACATGAAGATCGACGAACTGATGCCGGCATATGACGTACGCACGCGCCATCGCGTACAGGTTCGGGCATCGCCCGAGGAGGTCTGGAGCGCACTTGTGTGCACCGACTTCTCGGACTCCTTTCTGGTGCGCATCCTGATGTCCGTACGTTCGGGCCGCATGGTCCAGCGGCAGGGGAGCAAGCCGATTCGCGAACGCCTTGCCGGGACAGGCTTCCTGGAACTGGCAGAGGTCCCGGGCCAGGAGGTGGTGCTCGGGATAGCCGGACGATTCTGGCGTCCGGACGGCGGGCGGTGCTTCGATGTCGATGCCGGCGAGTTCCCCGGGTTCCACCGCGCCGGCTACGCCAAAGCTGTGTGGAATTTTGCCCTGCTGCCCAACCCGGGTGGGTGCCAGCTCTCCACAGAAACGCGCGTGCAGTGCTTTGGACGGGCGGCATTAGTCAGCTTCCGCGCCTACTGGACCGTGGTCAAGCCGTTCTCGGGACTGATCCGCCGGGCCATCCTGCAACAGGTGAAACGCGCCGCCGAGTCGGGCCGAACCCGCGCCGCTTCGCCGTAACCTCTGCCAGGCGCGTGGTACCATCGACCATCGAGCGCTTTTCGGGAGTGGGACCAGGGTGCGGATCCTCTTTGTCGGCGACATTTTCGGGCGGCCGGGGCGGAATGTAGTGCGCGACCACCTCCGCGACATCGCCGAGACCCGCGGCATCGAGCTGGTGATCGCCAATGCCGAAAACGCCGCTGCCGGCTTTGGCCTGACGCCCGCCATCGCGGAAGAATTGCTCGAGCTGCCCATCGATGTCCTCACCACCGGAAACCACGTCTGGGACAAGCGCGACCTGATCCCTTATTTGGGGTCAGCGGACGGCGACCCCAAGAGCCCTGCCCGGCGAGTGCTGCGCCCGGCCAACTATCCCGCCGGAACACCTGGGCACGGACTCTTCGAGGGAAAGACGCGCCACGAGACCGCCTATGCGGTGCTCAATCTGCAGGGGCGCGTGTTCATGGGCGGGAATGACGATCCATTCCGCACCGCGGACGCGCTGCTCAAGCGCATCCAGGCCAAGGTGGTCCTGGTGGATATGCACGCCGAGGCCACCTCCGAGAAGATCGCGATGGGCTGGTACCTGGACGGGCGCGTGACCGCGGTGATCGGCACCCATACCCACGTCCCGACCGCCGACGAACGCGTGCTGCCCAAAGGCACCGCTTACATCACCGACGTCGGCATGACCGGGCCGTACGACAGCGTGATCGGTGTGGAGAAAGAGCTCATCCTGCAACGCTTCCTCACCAGTATGCCTTCCAAGTTCGAACCCGCCACCGGCGATGTGCGTCTCTGCGCCGTGGTGGTGGACTGCGATGAAACCACGGGGCGCGCGCATTCCATCGAGCGGCTGGTCGTCCGGGGAGAGTGATGACGAGCTTCACCTGGTCCGCCGCCGATGCCTTCCTCTTCGACATCGACGGCACGCTGCTGAACAGCCGCGATGGCGTGCATTACTGGGCATTCCACAACGCCGTCCGCCGCTATTTCCTCATCTCCTCCAAGATCGATGACGTCCCGGTGCACGGAAATACGGACATCGGCATCATTCGCGCGGTGCTGACGCGTGAAGGGGTGCCGGAGCAGGAAGTGACGGACCGGCTCCCCCTGATCGTCGAGCACATGTGCGCGGAGGTGGCGCAAAACAAGAATGGGTTGCGGCCGGAATTGTGCCCGTCGGTGATGGACCTGGTGCGCTCCCTGCACTCCGCCGGCAAACTGCTCGGCGTCGTCTCCGGCAACCTGGAACGGATCGGTTGGTTGAAGCTGGAGGCGGCGGGCCTCCGTCCGTATTTCTCCTTCGGGTGCTTCAGCGACCGGCGCGAGAAGCGAGAGGAGATCTTCCGCGCCGGCATCGAGGAAGCGAGGCGCCGGTTGGGGACGGGCGCTGCCGTCCACTTCGTGGGCGACACCCCGTCCGACATCGCGGCAGCGCGCCAGGTCGGGGCGCCGATCATCGCCCTGGCGACCGGCATCTTCCCACACCATGAACTGATGCGGCACGGGCCGGACGCCTGCTTCAGTTGCTGCACAGAGCTCTTGGCCGCCACTTGATCTGGCGCGGGCGGATCCCGGAGTACAATCGGTCGACGATGCGGGCGTTCTCCACCTTCCTGCTACTGTGTTTGACGGCTGCGGCCTGGGCAGCGGACGCGAAGGTCCCGGCCTGTCCCGCCCCGCCAGGTGCACCGTGTGCTGCGACTCCCGAGGATGAAAAGGCGGCCCGCAAGGCCTTCAACCGAGGCGTCTGGCTGCGCGACCAGGAACGCCACGAACAGGCGTTCGATGCGTTCGAGCGGGCCTCACGCCTGGCACCGAACAACGTGGACTACGCCACGGCCCGAGAGGTCGCAAAACAGCAACTCGTCTATGACTTCCTGGAGCGGGGTAACCGCTTCATGCTGGATCGCCAGCAGGTGCAGGCTCTGGCCGAGTTCCGCGCTGCGCTCGAGCTCGATCCGAAGAACGACTTCGCCATGCAGCGGCTGCGAGATGCCCTGGGCGACGAGGGGCCGCGGCCTTCACCTGCCCTGCGGCTGGTGGCATCGGCGGACGACGTCCAGCTGCAGCCCGGCTCCGGGACCATGGATCTGCGCTACCGGGGCGACTCCCGCACCCTGGTCGAGAACATTGCGGCGAACTTCAAGGTCGTCGCTGTCTTCGACGACTCCTTCCAGACCAGGCAGGTGAAGGTCGATCTCCCCAGGCTGACCTTCCGGCAGGCCATGTTCGTGGCCGCCAAGCTGGGGAAGTTCTTCTGGGCCCCGATCTCGGGAAACCAGTTTGTGGTGGCGAGCGACGTACCCGAGAACCGCCGAAGGTTGGAGCGGATGTCGCTCCGCAGCTACTACGTCTCCGATGCCACGTCACCGGGGGCGGTCGGCGAGCTGGTGGGGATGCTGCGCAACCTGTTCGACATCCGCTTGATCTCGCCGCAGAACAACCAGTCCATGATCACCATCCGGGCGCCGAAGGACACGGTGGATGCGGTCACCCGTTTCCTCGATGGTTTTGCGGGCGGACCGCCCCAGGTGATGCTGGACGTGAAGGTATTCGAGGTCAACAGCGACGCGCTTCGCGACCTGGGCATCGAACTCCCCCTGCAATGGAGATTGTTCAGTCTGGGCGGCGCGCTCAGCCAGTTGCAGAATCAACCCAACATCCAGCAATTAATCAATCAGCTCTTCGCCGGCGGCGGCATCAACCAGGCCAACGCTCAGGGGATCCAGGCGCTGCTGGCGCAACTGCAGAATCAGACGACCTCGATCCTGTCCAGTCCGGTCGCCACATTCGGCGGCGGCCTGACGCTCATGGCTCTACAGCCGCAGCCAATGACCGGCCACTTCCAATTTAACGAGAGCAGCGTGAAGACGCTGGAACACGTCACCATGCGGGCGCGCCAGGGCGATACCTCCAGCATGCTGATCGGCACCCGGTATCCCATCCTGAACGCCAGTTTCAGCCCGATCTACAACACCCCGGCGATCGCGCAGGTCATCCAGAACAATTCTTTCCGGGAGCCCTTCCCCTCGTTCAGCTTTGAGAACCTCGGGATCAGCCTTAAGGCCACACCGCAGGTCCATGCCAACGATGACATCAGCTTGAAGATGGAGATGCAGGTGCGCTCCCTGACCGGCCAGGCCTTCAACGGGGTGCCGGTCGTCTCCAATCGCGAGTACAACGGCACCATCAACCTGAAGGATGGCGAGACCGCTCTGATGGCGGGGTACGTGACCCGATCGGAGCAGCGCTCGCTGAGCGGCCTGCCCGGGCTCGGCCAAGTCGCGGGTCTGGGCTTGCTGGTCAGTGAGGAGACCAACGAGAATACCGCCGACGAGCTGCTGGTGCTGGTGACGCCCCACATCATCCAGGCTTCCGACCGGCAGAACACCGAAGTCTGGATGGAGAAGTAGGAGCCTACCCTGGAGCGCAGCAGCCATCCCTCGCCACCCAGGCGGATGAAGACCTACACCGGGGCTTCGGGGTACGTCTATCAGTACTATTTTGTCGGCAAGCGCCCTGCCCTGGAGAGCGACCCGGCAACGCCGGCCTCCGAATTCATCTTCGACGTTACTCCCGACCGGAAGACGATGTATGCCGTCAGCGTCCTTTTGCGGCACACTGCGTTGGAAGAATGGGCGCGAGGTCATGGCCGGCAGCTCACCGAGCCGGAACAATACGCCGCGGCCAAGCTGCGCCTGCTGCAGGCATTCGATGAGCTGGAGGGTATCCGCGAGCACCTCCGCCTGCTGATCGGGGCAGAGGAGATCGAAGGGGTCCTGTCGCCACTGGAGTTGGACTAACGGTGCGCGGGCTTGGGCGTAGCCGTCGGGGCGTGCGAAGAGGACTGGTCCACCAGCACGATCCTCCACTCCTTACCGCGGCGCTCCAGCACGAACACCGTCCATACGACGGCGTCCCCCTTGTGGGGCGAAGCCAGCAGGCTCTTCGTGTAGGCCCACGCCATATCAGCGCTGGCGCTCAACTTGACGATCTGCCAACGCGCCGCCGGCGCAGGACGGGCGAATTGGGGGATGAGGCGGCGGTCGCGGACCTGCCCCCAACCTTCGCGCCGGGAGCCGTTCTCGATGGAGATGAGGTCGCTACCAACAGTCTTCTGGAGGTGTGCGATGTTGCGGTCGGCCAGCGCATCCTGGTAAGCGGTGATGACGGCCCGCACCTCGGTCTCCGGCGTCGCGGCCGACGCCGGCAGAGGCAGAAGCAGGAACAGGAGGCAACACAGGAGCCCGGTACGCATGCCAGTAGCTTAAGGGCGGGAGCGCGGATGCGGGATTGCCTGCCGAGGTACGCGCCCGCCTATAATCGGTGCAACCGACACATCAGGGTGTGATGGGCGTCACAGTAGGTTTGGCGTCCCAGGGGCGAAGCTAGAGGTTACGGATATGCCGCTTCTTTGGCTCAGAGTAGCGACAGCCTTCTACGGCCTGGGTTTGCTCCACGCCTTCATCGCCCTGACCCGCCGCAACGAGACGTTTTCCCGCATCATCATGCCGGTCATGGGGCTGGGCTTCGTCTTCCACTTCGTTTCCCTGGCCGAGGGATACCTGGAGGCAGGGCGGCTGTTTCCCGCCTCCATCCACAATTCCGAGTCGCTGCTGGCTTTTCTGCTGATGGCCTTCGTCTTCGGGGCCTTCGTGCGCTCCCGCAACAACGCCTTCGGCATCTTCATTTTCCCGGTCGTGTTCTTGCTGACCTTTTCCGCGGCGGTGGGACAGAAGCCGCCGCAGTTCACCTCGCCCCTGCTGCGCAGCGGGTGGATCTTCATCCACGTCGCGCTGATCTTCACCGGCTATGCGGCCCTGTTCTTCAGCTTCGCCGCCAGCCTCCTGTACCTGATGCAGCAGCGCTCGCTCAAGAGCAAGCAGGCCGGGGGGCTGATCGCGCGTCTGCCGGCGCTGGAGACGATCGACCAGATCGGTTATCGGTCCCTGCTCCTGGGGTTCCCCTTCATGACCTTCGGCCTGATCGCGGGCGCGGTCATCGCCCAGTCCACTTTCGGCCCGGCGTACTTCCGCGATCCGAAGATCGTGCTCTCGGTGCTGATGTGGGCGGTGTACGTGGTCCTGCTGTACATGCGATGGAGCGCGGGCTGGCGCGGACGACGCGCGGCCTACGTCTCGGCTTTTGCCTTCACCACGGCGCTGGTGGTGTGGGTGGCCAACAACTTCAGCGCCGTGCACAAGTTCGTCGAGCGATGAAACTGCGGCTCATCGGCGTCAACCACAGGACCGCCCCGGTCGAGGTGCGCGAGCGCTTCGCCATCCCCGAGTCGCGGCTCCCGGATGCCCTGCAGTCGCTGTGCAAGTATCCCGGCATCTCCGAAGGCCTGATCCTCTCCACCTGCAATCGGGTCGAGTTTCTGGCCCACCCGGAGAACGGCAGCGAGGCCGACCTGCGCGGGTTCATCCGCCAGTACTTCTCGGTCGATCCCACCGATTTCGAGAAGTACCTCTACGAGTATCACGACGATGACGCGGTGCGGCACATTTTCCGGGTGGCGTCGAGCCTGGATTCGATGATCGTGGGCGAGCCCCAGATCCTGGGACAGATGAAGGATGCCTACACCGCCGCGCGCTCGGTGGGAGCGGTCAATTCGCGCCTGGACGCGCTGGTCACCCGCGCTTTCGCTGTCGCCAAGCGGGTGCGCAGCGAGACCCAGATCGGGACCTCGGCGGTCTCGGTGGCCTCGGTGGCGGTGGAGCTGGCCAAGAAGATCTTCGGCGAGCTCTCCGGCAAGGTCGTGTACCTGGTCGGGGCGGGGAAGATGAGCGAACTGGCGGCGCGCCACCTGCTGGCGCACGGGGCGGAGCAGATCATGGTGGCCAACCGCACCTACCAGAAGGCGCAGGACATGGCCGAGGCCTTCGGCGGCCAGGCGGTGCTCTTCGAGCAGCTCTACGACACGGTGGACAAGGCGGACATCATCATCAGCTCCACCGGGGCGCCGCACTTCATTTTCCGGCGCGAGCACGGCGAGGCCTTCCTCCATCGCCGCAAGAACCGCCCCATGTTCTTCATCGACATCGCCGTTCCCCGGGACATCGATCCCGAGATGAACAAGCTGGACGGCATCTTCGTGTACGACATCGACGACCTGCAGCAGGTGGCCAGCCGGCACATCGACGACCGCCGGCGCGAGGCCGACCGCGCCGAAGCCATCGTCACCGACGAGGTCCACCGCTTCGAGGAGCGG
>DATKKJ010000117.1 GCA_035543055.1 Terriglobales bacterium
TCGAAGGGCTTCTGCTCGGCGGTGGCCTGCATCTCGACGAACTTCTTGCCGCCGGTCATGACGAAGTTCATGTCCACCTCGGCGCGAGAGTCCTCCTCATAGCTGAGGTCGAGCATGATCTCGCCGTCCACGATGCCCACGCTGGTGGCGGCCACGAAGTCGCGGATGGGAGCGGAGGTCAGGGTGCCGGCTTCCACCAGCTTGCCCAGCGCCAGCCCCAGGGCCACGAAGGCCCCGGTGATGGAGGCGGTGCGGGTGCCGCCGTCGGCCTGGATGACGTCGCAGTCGATCCAGATGGTGCGCTCGCCCAGGTGGGCGAGGTCCACCACGGTGCGCAGGGAGCGGCCGATCAGGCGCTGGATCTCGTGGGTGCGTCCCCCGGTGCGTCCGCGGGCGGCTTCGCGGGGCGTGCGGGTCAGGGTGGAGCGGGGGATCATGCCGTACTCGGCGGTGATCCAGCCCTTGCCCGAGTTGCGCATCCAGGAGGGCACCGCTTCATCCACCGAGGCGGTGCAGATCACCCGCGTGTTGCCGACCTCGATCAGGCACGAGCCCTCGGCGGTGGAGATGAAGTCGGGCTCGATGTTCACCGGCCGCATCTGCTCCAGGGCGCGGTTGTCGGAGCGGTAGACCATGACGGTGGGATTCTAACTGAAGGAGGCAGGAGGCAGGCGGCAGGACGCAGGTTTTTCGCCTGCATCCTGCTTTCTGCTTCCTGCTTCCTGTTACCTAGGCGCCGATATCCACGTGGCGGACGTTGCCGATGGAGTGGCCCATGAACATCTCGCCCTGGCGGCGGAAGCGCTCCACCGAGTCGGTGGCGAAGAAGCGCATGCGCGGCATGGTGCGCTGTTCGGCGGGCTTGATGGTGGGCAGCATGGGCGGCAGCTTGGCCAGCTCCTTGACCGCGGCATAGGCGGTCGATTCGGCCGAGTCCACGATCTCCACCCGCCACGGCGCGACCCCGCGCAGGATCTGCTTGATGAGCGGATAGTGCGTGCAGCCCAACACCAGCGTGTCCGGGCCGGTCTTGGGGTCCTGGAAGAACTCGTCGAGGTAGGTATGGGCCACGGTCTGGGTCACGCTGTGCTCGATCCAGCCTTCCTCGATCAGGGGAACGAACAGCGGGCACGCCTTCTCCAGCGCCATGACGCCGCGGGCGGCGAGCGCGCGCTGGTAGGCATGGCTGCCGATAGTGGCCTCGGTGCCGATGACCAGCGCGGTGCGGTGCAGGCTGGCTGCCGCGGCCCGCTCGGCGCCCGGCTCGATGACGCCCAGCACCGGGATCTTGACCGCCTTCTTGATCGCCTCCAGGGCCAAGGCGCTGGCGGTGTTGCAGGCAATGACCATGAACTCGGCGCCTTGTTGCTGGAGGAAGCTCACGGCCTCGAGCGCAAACCTGGCGACCGTCTCCGGCGACTTGGAGCCGTAGGGCAGGCGGGCAGTGTCGCCGAAGTAGAGGTAGTCGGCGTCGGGCACCAGGCGCACCAGCTCCTTGAGCACGGTCAGCCCGCCCACGCCGGAATCGAAGACACCGATGGTTGGTCGTCTGCTCACTGCATCGCCTTTACCAGATCGTTGACGGCGTTCACATCATAGAACGACATGAGGTCGGCATGACCGGCTAACGTCTCCCTCTCCTTGCCATCCACCAGGATCTTGACCTTGGTGACGCCGGGGACATTGGCGGCGAGGGTCTGGACGAGCGAGGCCACGGTCAGTTCCTCGACGAAGACGCCGGAGCGGTGGGCGTCGGCGAACTCGGCGGTGGTATCGATGACGGCGATGCCGCCGTTCAGCAGGTACACGTCCCTCACGTCCGCGCCCGGGGCCAGGGCGTGCGGCGACGGCTTGGTCAGGTAGGCGCCGACCAAGGCGCGCAGGACCTCGCGGGCCCGCAGGTTCGGCTCCTCCGGGAGCGCCACCTGGGCTTCACGGGGGCGGATGACCCCGTCCTCGTCGAATGCGATGAACAACACCACGTTCTTCTTGGGGCCGGAGACCGGGGCCGCGATCGGCCGGGTGTCGGGCGGCGGGGCGCCGCTGCGCTCCGCCCGGGCCTTCAGTTGCAGCATGTAGAAGCCGGCGCTGAACATGGCCACGATCAGCACGATGGCGGTGATCTGTACGTGCCGGGGGATCATTTCGCCGCCTCCACCACCGCGCGCGCGCCGGCGATCCCGGACGCGATCGCGCCCGCCACCTGCTGCTGGTAGTTCGCGGAATTCAGCGTGTCCACTTGCGAAGCGGGCACGGAAACCTCTACGGCGATGGCCGCCGCGGTAAGGTTGTTGAGCGGCCGGACCGGAGCAGCGACCACCGCGCTCGGCATGTCCCGCTTTCCGATCTCCTCGGCTACGGCATTGGCGAGCGCCCTGCTGGCGACGGTGTGGCCGGACTGCGCCATCTCCCAGGGCACGAATAATCGCTGCTGGGCGGAGGCGGCGGGCAGCATGGCGGTGTACACCCGCACGCCGGTGCCGAGAGTGGCTGCATGGAGCGCCACATAGACGGCGGCGCGCGCGGCATTCACCGTGTCGGCCCGCTGCTCCAGGGAGACGGCCGCGTCGGAATCGCGCAACATGAGGGTGTTGATCCCGCGCGCTTGCAGTTCGCCGCGAAGTTTCCGCGCGAAGGCCAGAGTCACATCTTTCTCCACCAGCTTGTCGCTGAGCGTGGCGCCACGCTCTTCCCCACCGTGGCCGGCGTCCACCACGACGAGGTAGGCGGGATGTCCGGCTGCTGCTGCCATTCCGGCCGCCGCTCCGGGCGACGGCAGCTGCGCTCCGGGCGCACTCTCCGCTGCTGGAACCTGGGGTGTTGCCGCCGGGGGAGGAGGCGCGGGCGGAGGCGCCTGCGCCGCTTGTTGCGGAGCGGGGATGATGCGGATGGTCTTTCCCCCGTCGGCAAAGGTCGCCATCACCGGCGCGTTCGCCTGGACAGTCACCTCCGCTGTGCCATTGGATTCGGTGAAATGGGCGCCCGGTGTCAACTTTTCGTCCATGAACTGGAACGTCCCGGTATCGGAGACGATCGGCTCGCGGGTGAAGGTCATGCGCAGCTTGCCGGGTTCGGTGCTGATGGTGGGATTCACCGCTTCGGAGAAGCTCAGCACCATGCCCTCCCCCTTCTTGACTTCGACGGTGAAGCGAGTGGCGGTGTGACCCACGAAGATCCTTCGCGAGGCGGTATGGAAATCCACCCGGCTATCGAGCAGCCTGGAGAGCAGTACGGGGAGGGAATGCAGGGGGATGAGTCCGTGCTGCCCGTCGAGGAGGAAGGGCGCCGTCAGGTCGATGCGCTGCCGGCCGATGCGGCCGTGGGTCTGGCCTGGCTGGAAGGTGCATTCGACATGGTTGAAGCGCAGCCGGAACTCATGGTCGTCGACGCGGGCGCTGACTCTTCCCAGCGGCTCAACCGCCTGGGGCAGGGAGACGTAATCGTCATTGCCATGTTCCTGCACCGGCAGGGTATAGCTGACGCGCGGTGCGTACACCGTGGCCCGCTTCTCCTCGGCCGAGCGCAGCCCGGTCGCCACTAGCGTCACCGCCAGCAGTGCCGCCACAACCGCCCGCTCAATCCAGCGCATAGATGGTCAGGCCCGACAGCAGCTTGGGATAGAAATCGGTGGATTTTTGCGGCATCACCTCGCCGGCGAAAGCGATGTCCCGTACCTGCTCCACGCGCACCGGCCTCATCAGGAATGCGACATTGGCGCCCGCCCCCACCCGGGCCACCGCCTCCTTCGGATCGCGCAGGTACTCGATGTTCTTCTGCTCGCGGATGGATTGCTCGGTCAGTCCCAGCACCGATTCCAGCAGCACCTTGTGCAGGCGTACGACGTCGAGTTCCGCCTGCATCCGGGAGAGCCCTGCCAGGGCCGGGTGGGTGGCCTCCGCCGGAGCACGCAGCAGGAACTTGTTGCCCCGGGTGACTGCGACCAGGGCGGTCCCGTCGCCCGCACGCTCCAGGGCGGCGGTCGGATGCTCCGGGTCGAAGCGCGACGTGATGTCTTCGACCGGGAAAAACGTACGCGCGACCCGCACCATCTCGCCCGGCTGGAAATTCTCCAGCCCGTGTACCACCCGATGGGTGGGCAGGACCACCAGCCCGGGCGCGTCCATATTGACGAAGGTCATCATCACCCGGTCATAGGGCTGCTCATCGTCGGCCACCCCACTGCGGGCCCGCCGCTCGTCCCGATAGGCCAGGGCGGTCTCGTAACGATGGTGGCCGTCGGCGATGACCAGCTTCTTCTCGGCCATGGCCCGCTGTGCCGCCCTGACCCTCTCCGGGTCCGATACAGGCCAGACCCGATGGACCACCCCGTATTCGTCTGTAACCTCGATGGCGGGCGGGGAATCGAGAGATAAATGGACTTCCACTGCGCCCTGGGGGTCGGAATAAAGCATAAAGAGCTGCCCGAAGTGCGCGCGGGTGCAGCGCAACAGGTTCAGGCGGTCTTGCTTGGGACCGGAGAGGGTCTGTTCGTGACGGAAAACCACCCCGGAGTCATAGGGCTCGATCTGCCCCAGGCCGATGAAGCCGCGCCGGGTGTGGCGCAGACCGTCCAGACAGAATTCCTGGCTATAGGCGTAGAGGCCGGGAGCGTCGTCCTGGTGCAAGATGCCTTCGCCGCGCCAGGCCCGCAGATGGTCGGCCGCCCGAGTATAGACGTTGTTTTTGTCATCATCCCCGGGTTCCTTCTTGCCCAGGATGATGCGCACCAGGTTGTAAGGACTGGCGGCGTAGTAACGCTCCTGCATGGCCGGGGTGACCTTGTCATAGGGCTGAGTCACGACCAACTGGACCGGCACGCGCCCGGGGTCAAATCGCAGAGCCCGAAAGGGGAAGATTCTGGCCATGGGATGAGAACTCACGATTCTAGCGCGGGGAGCGGGAGTGAAAAAAAGGAAAACCGGCCGCCGTCCCGAGACATCTCACAATCAATACTCGCACCCGCGGTCATTCATAAGAACGGTTTTCGCGCTGTGATACCATCGATCCAACAAGAGGATTCTATGGCCCGCTTCAGGAGCCTCGGGCCAGGGTTCCATCGTTCCCTGGGAAAGCGCGTTCATGGCGCGGTGCGGGCGAGCGCCGCGCTGGCGTTGTTGCTTGTCGGGGCGCTGGTGCTGGGCCCTGCGCTGCCGGCTGCAGCCCAATCGGCTACCTCCGAAGTGCACGTCACGCCGCGCAAGCAGCCGGAGAAGAAGCCGGCGGGAGAAGTCGATCCCAGCCTGAAGACCCATACCAAGCCCCTGATCGTGGACGTGGACCTGGTTCTGGTCAACGTGACCATCACCGATCCGATGAACCGCCTGGTGACCGGGCTGGAGAAAGAGAACTTCAAGGTCTTCGAGGGCAACCAGGAGCAGCAGATCCGGCACTTCTCCAGTGAGGACGCACCCATCTCGCTGGGTGTCGTATTCGACGTGAGCGGCAGCATGAAGAGCAAGATGGAGAGGGCCAAGGAGGCCGTGATCCAGTTCTTCAAGACCGCGAACCCCCAGGACGAGTTCTTCATGATCACCTTCTCCGACCGTCCAGAGGTGCTGGCGGACTTCACCCAATCGGTCGAGGACATCCAGAGCAAGGTGGTCTTCGCCGTGCCGCAAGGCCGGACCGCTATGCTGGACGCCATCTATATGGGCATCACCAAGATGCAGGATGCCCACAATCCCAAGAAGGCGCTGCTCATCATCTCCGACGGCGGCGACAACCGCAGCCGCTATACCGACAGCGAGATCAAGAACCTGGTCAAGGAAGCTGATGTCCAGCTGTACGCCATCGGCATCTACGACCCGGTTCCGCGCAGTGCCGAGGAGGCGGCCGGCCCTGCCATGCTGAGCCAGATCACCGAGGTCACAGGTGGCCGGACGTTCACCGTCGACAACCCCAATGACCTCGCCGACGTGGCCACCAAGATCGGCATCGAGCTGCGCAACCAATATGTGCTGGGATACCGTCCAAACAATGCAGCGCGGGACGGACGCTGGCGGAAGATCAAGGTCAAGCTGAATCCTCCCAAGGGCCTGCCCCAGCTCACGGTCTATGCCAAGACGGGATACTATGCGCCTTCGGAGTAGTGCACTCTTCCTGGTCATCCTGGTTACCCTCGTGTTCGGCTTCGCGGGCCAGACCGCGTTCGGCCAGCAGCAGCCCGACCCAACAGCCGGCCACGTACCGTTGCCGACGCCGCCAGCTGCGCAGAGTGGCGCCGCGCCGGCTGGTCAAAATGCGAATCCCGACGTAGTCGACAACAACGGCGTCTACAAGTTCTTCAAGAAGGTCGAAGAGGTCCAGCTCCATTGCACGGTCGTGGACCAGAAGCAACGCCTGGTCACCACGCTGGACCGGGCTGCGTTCACCGTCTATGAGGACGGACGGCCGCAGCAACTCACGTCCTTCCGCCGGGAGGACATCCCGGTGGCGCTGGGGATCGTAGTCGATAATTCCGGATCCATGCGGGACAAGCGCGCCGCGGTGAACCAGGCCGCGCTCAACCTGGTGCGGGCCAGCAACCCCCGCGACGAGATTTTCATCGTCAACTTCAACGACGACGCCTGGCTCGACCAGGACTTCACCTCCGACATCTCCAAGCTGCGGGAAGGGCTGGAACGCATCGAGTCCCGTGGTGGCACCGCGTTGTACGACGCCCTGGTCGCCGCCTCTGACCACCTGCAGAAAGGGGCCAAGCTCGACAAGCGAGTCATCCTGGTGGTGACCGACGGTGAGGACAATGCCAGCCGCGAGAGTCTGGAGCAGGCCATCCGCAAGCTCCAGGCCGAGGACGGCCCGGCGGTGTACTCCATCGGCATCCTGGGGGATGACCGGGAAGCCCACCGCGCCAAGCGCGCCCTCACGGCGCTGGCGCTCCAGACCGGCGGTGTGGCGTTCTTCCCCAAGGACATCACCGAAGTGGATAACATCAGCCGCGCGGTGGCGCACGACCTTCGCAACCAGTACACGCTGGGCTACAAACCCACCAACCCGCAGCAAAACGGCGGCTACCGCAGCGTCCATGTCGATGCCCACGCCGGCGGCTATGGCAAGCTCCAGGTCCGCACCCGCAGCGGGTACTATGCCGGCCCGGAACGCGCGTCGAATTGATCAGAGGAGACGCCCGGACGGGCGTCTCTACCCATAAGAATTCCTGTCATTGACCATCTCCTTGGTGGCCCATTACCCTGAATGGGAATGAAAACGGCCGAAGCTGCTCACCTGCGGGTCGCCGAAGAGATCACCGAGATCGTCGGCGAGACCCCGATCCTTCACCTCAAACGCATCGCTCCATCCAACGGCGCCGACCTCTACGCCAAGCTCGAGTACATGAATCCGGGCGGCAGCATCAAGGACCGCGCGGCCATCGGCATCATCAAGCGCGCCGAGGAGCAGGGCCTGCTTCGCCAGGGCTCCACCATCTTCGAGGCGACAGCCGGCAACACCGGCATCGGGCTGGCGCTGATCGGTGTCAGCCGCGGTTACAAGGTCGTGCTGTTCGTGCCGGAGAAGTTTTCCCAGGAAAAAGTGATGATCATGCGTGCCCTCGGCGCCGAGGTGACACGCACACCGGACGCCGAGGGCATGGAAGGGGCCATCCAGCGAATGCGTGAGGCCGCCGCCCAGACGCCGGGTTCCTTCATGGCCGCCCAGTTCGAGAACCAAGCCAATCCCGACTACCACTACCAGACCACAGGCAAAGAGATCTACGAGCAGATGGAAGGGCGTGTGGATGCCGTGGTCATCGGCGCCGGCACCGGCGGCACCTTCACCGGGGTGGCGCGTTACCTGAAGGAGCGCAATCCCAAGGCGCTCGCCATCGCCGTGGAGACCATAGGCTCGGTGCTGGGCGGCGGTCCCAAGGGGACGCACAAGGTGGAAGGCATCGGCGCCAGCTTCATCCCCAAGACCTTCGACGGCTCGCTGGCCGACCAGATCATCGCCGTCTCCGACCCCGACGCCTTCAACACCGTGAAGGAGCTGGCGGCGAAAGAGGGTGTGCTGGCGGGATCGAGTTCCGGGGCGAATGTCTTCGCCGCCCTCCAGGTGGCGCGGCGCCTGGGAAAAGGGAAGCGCGTGGTCACCATCATCCCCGACTCGGCGGAGCGTTACCTGTCGAAGAAGATCTTCGAGGGCGGGATCTGATGAAGAACGAGATGTGCGTGTCAGGGCACGCCTTCAGGCGTGCCATAAAGATCGGGACCGTGTGGCTTTAGCCGCTGGGCCAAAGCAATGTCGATACCGTCACGAAACTCGGATCCAGCAAGCATTCAGAGTGACGAGCGAACCTTCTTCGTGACTTCGAGCATATGGGGGCACAAATCGCTTTTTCAAAGCCAGCGGACCTGCGAGCTTTTCATTGACGTCCTCTACTCGTATCGCCGCCAAGGGCGCTACTTACTCCACGAGTTCGTCGTGATGCGTACTCATTTCCACGTTCTCCTCACAATGAACGCGAATCTGTCGGTTGAGAGGGCCGTCCAGTTGATCAAGGGTGGGTTCTCATTCCGCGCCAAGAAGGAACTCGGGATTGCGCAGGAGATCTGGGAGAAGGGTTTTTCGGACCACCGTATCCGGGATAGTGAGGAATATTCTGCGCGGAGGAAATACATTCATCTGAATCCTGTCGAGGCGCATTTGGCCCAAACATCTGAGGAATATCCGTACAGCTCCGCGCATGCCGGGTACGAGTTAGATGATCCGCCCCAGCGGCTAAAGCCGGTTTCGTTGGTGGCGGCCGGGAGGCACGCCTAAAGGCGTGCCCTGACACGAAAGGCGTGCCCTGACACGAAACGTCCTGAAGCCGGCGTCTTCTGAGGCAAGGACTAGGGAAACACCTTAGTCGGCGGCTGATACAGAGAGTGTCATAAGAAGGGAATCAATGAAGCACTCAAAGCACGGGTTCGCGACGCGGGCGATCCACGATGGCCAGGAGGCTGAGCCACTGACCGGGGCGATCGCCGTCCCCATCTATGCCACCTCCACGTATCTGCAGGACGAGCTCGGCAAGCCGCGCCAGGGATACGAGTACGCCCGCGTCTCCAACCCTACGCGCGACCGACTGGAGCAGAACCTTGCCTCGCTGGAGGGCGGCAGCTCGGCGCACGTTTTCGCCAGCGGCATGGCGGCGATCAACGCGCTCTGCACCACGCTGAAGGCCGGCGACCACGTGGTCTGCTCGCATAACGTGTACGGCGGTGTGCCGCGCCTGTTCAACCAGATCCTCACCAATTACCGCCTGGAATTCTCCTACGTCGATACCTCGGACCTGAACGCGGTGGAGCGGGCCGTCCAGCGCAATACCCGCTTCGTGTACGTCGAGACGCCGACCAACCCGCTGATGACCATCAGCGACATCGCCGCGATCAGCCGCATCGCCCATCGTCGCAATGTCCAGGTAGTGGTGGACAACACCTTCATGTCGCCCTATTTCCAGCAGCCCATCGCGCTGGGCGCGGACATGGTCGTTCACTCGACGACGAAGTTCCTGAACGGGCACAGCGACGGCCTGGGCGGGGTCATCGTCTGTACCCGGCCGGAACACGCCGAGGCTTTCCGCTTCATCCAGAAATCCGCCGGGGCCATCCTCTCGCCGTTCGAGTGCTTCCTGGTGCTGCGCGGGGTGAAGACTCTGGCCGTGCGCATGGAACAGCACGAAAAGAACGGCCACGCGGTGGCCCAGTTCCTGAACGGGCATCGCAAGGTTGAAAAGGTCTTCTATCCAGGACTGCCCGAGCACCCGCAGCACGAACTCGCCAAGAAGCAGATGTCGGGCTTCGGTGCGCTCATCACCTTCGAGAGCGGTTCGCTCAAGCACGCCAAGCGATTGCTCGCCAAAGTCCGGGTGTGCTCGCTCGGGGAATCGCTGGGCGGGGTCGAGACCCTGATCTCGCACCCCGCCACCATGACCCACGCCGCGCTGGGCGAGAAGGGTCGGAAGGCGATCGGGATCACCGATGGGCTGGTCCGCATTTCTGTCGGCATCGAAGACGTTGAGGACATCCTTGCCGACCTGGATGAGGCCCTGAAAGCGGTTTAGCGCAGGCGTCCGCTCCCAACCGAGCTTCAAGGTGAGAAGATAGAGCTGATGGACCGCGCGCGCTTCCTGCAGCTCACGGCTGAGGCGTTGGATAGCCTCCCCCGGCAGTTCCGCCAGCGCCTTCGCAATGTCGCAGTGCTGGTCGAAGATCACCCGCGAAGGCAGGGCGTTCGCGGTCGCGCGGGCCGTCCTCGCAAACTGTCTTCAGCCCCGGAGCGGTTGCTGATGGGCGTCTATGTCGGCGTACCGCTGACAAACAGGAGTGTCTTCGACGTGCCCACCGGCCCTGACCGCATCGTGCTCTACCGCCGGAACATCGAAGCCGTTTGCCGCGATGAGCGCGAGATCCGGGAACAGATCCGGCGGACCGTCATCCACGAGGTCGGACATTACTTCGGGCTGGACGAGCAACAGCTGAAGGACGTTTAACACTCAGAAGTAAGCTGGTCACATGTCCACGAATTCCCGTGAGTGGGACGCCGATTCGTACCACCGCTTGTCCAATCCTCAGTTCGCCTGGGGAATGAAGGTACTGGAACGCCTCGCACTGCGGGAGGACGAGCACGTTCTCGACGCCGGTTGCGGCTCTTGCCGGCTTACCGCGAAGCTGTGGGACCGTCTGCCGCGGGGCCGGGTGGTCGGCGTCGATCTGTCGCTCAACATGCTATGCCAGGCGGCGTCGCACACTGCTGGCCGGGTGCACCTGGTCCAGGCCGACCTGCAGCACCTGCCCTTCCGCGCCGTGTTCGATGGCGTCTTCAGCACGGCTGCGTTCCACTGGGTCCCCGACCACGCGCAACTCTTCCGGTCGTTGTTCGGCGTGCTGAAACCCGGGGGATGGCTGGAGGCTCAATGTGGAGGCGGTCCCAACCTGGCGGTCATCCATCAGCGTGCGCAAACGATCATCGATTGTCCGGAGTACCGTGAGTTTTTCGCCGGCTGGCGGCGTACCACGCATTACGAGACGCCCGAGACCTTCGAAGACAACATGCGGCGAGCGGGGTTCTCACGTATCAAGATCTGGCTGGAGCCGGCGCCGGCCCGACTGGCCGACGCGGAAGAATTCAAGCAGTACCTGGCCACGGTCACGCTCCGAGAACACACGGACCGGATCACCGACCCTGTCCTGCAGCAGCGGTTCCTCGACCAGTTGGCGATAAAGGCGTCGCAGGACGATCCGCCATTCGTCATGGACTACTGGCGGCTCAACATGTCGGCAAGAAAAGCCAACCACGGAAGACACTGAGGACGCGGAGGAGCTTTGGCTTTCTAGGAGACATTCTCTCCAATCCACCTCAGATAATCTTCGCTTCCGGCTTCCACCGGCACCACGACACATTCCGGCAGCTCGTAGGAGTGCAGCTCCTTGATCGCCGCCGTCACCTTATCCAGTGCAGTCGCCGTGGTCTTCACGATGCAAAGGAATTCTTCCGCGGCCTCGACCGCGCCTTTCCACCGATACACCGACTGAACGGGTCCGACGACGTTCACGCAGGCCGCCAGCTTCCGCTCCACCAGAGCCCAGCCGATCTCCTGCGCTTCGGTTTTCGAGCCTGTGGTTGTCAGCACGATTCTCTTATCAGTCATTTACAATCATCCGTTCTCGCGAAACGTGAAACGCGAAACGTGAAACGATATCACTAACCGCGCCGACGCTTGCATCTAACTCGGCTTCATAAAGAGAAAGCCATGCCCGCACAAATAAAATTCGGGACTTCCGGCTGGCGCGCCGTGATGGCGGAAGATTTCACCTTCGCCAACGTGCGGCGCGCGGTCAACGGCATCGCGCGCTACGTCGCCTCGGTCAAGCCCGCGGGCGCCCGCGTCGTGGTGGGGCGCGACCCGCGTTTTCTCGGGGAGACCTTCGTAGCCATGGCGGCGGACATCCTGGCCGGACACGGCATCACGCCGCTGGTGATCTCCGAGCCGGCGCCTACCCCGGCCATCGCCTACGAGGTCATGCGCGCCAAGACCGACGGCGCCATCAATTTCACCGCCTCGCACAATCCGCCGGAGTACAACGGTATCAAGTTCTCGACCCCCGACGGCGCCCCCGCCCTGCCGGAGTTCACCAGGAAGATCGAAGCCGCGATCGCCGAGATCGACGCAGATCCGGCCCTGGCCGCGCCCCCCCGTCCCCCGGCCGGCGTGAAAAAGGAGGAAATCGATGTCCAGCCGCCCTACCTGGCACGCCTGCGCGAGATCATCGACCTGCCGCTGATCAAGAAGTCCGGCCTGAAGATCGCCTTCGATTCGTTCTACGGCGCGGCCCGCGGATATCCGGACACCATTCTCCGCGACGCCGGCATCGACTGCGCCGTGGTCCACGACCGGCGCGACGTGCTCTTCGGCGGGCATGCTCCCGAGCCTGACGGCGAGTTGCTCAACGATCTCCGCGCGAAAATGAAAGAGACGGGCGCGCGCATCGGCATGGCCACCGATGGCGACGCCGACCGCTTCGGCATCGTGGATGGCGACGGCGTCTTCATCCAGCCCAATTACGTCATCGCGCTGCTGTTCGACTACCTGGTGGAGACGCGCGGCTGGCGCAATGGCGTCGCCAAATCGGTCTCCACCACCAACATGATCAACGCCCTCGCCGCCCACCACAAGGTCGAGCTGCACGAGACCCCGGTGGGCTTCAAGTACATCGGCGAGCTCATCAAGCAGGACAAGATCGCGATCGGCGGGGAAGAGAGCGCGGGCCTCAGCATCCGCCATCACGTCCCGGAGAAGGACGGCGTGCTCGCCGGGCTGCTCTGCTGCGAGATGGTGGCGCGCCGCGGGAAGCAAATCGGCGACCAATTGCGCGAATTATTTGCCAAAGTTGGTTCCTTTTACCCCCGGCGGGAAAACTTCCGCTTGACCCCAGAGGTGAAAGAGAAGTTCACTAGCAAGTTGAAGACGGAACCGAGCGGGTTCGCCGGCCGCCGGGTGGCGAAGATCGTCCGCACCGACGGCATGAAGCTCGTGCTCGACGACGGATCCTGGGTCTGCTACCGCCTGAGCGGCACCGAACCCGTGGTCCGCGTCTATTCCGAAGCGCGCTCGGAGAGCGACCTCAACAAGCTCGCGCCGGCCGCCAGGGACTGGATCTTCTCGTGATTTGTTGGGGCGCAGCTTCAGCTGCGCCATGCAATGTGAGACTTGAATTGAAAGCCCCTTCAGGGGCGGCACAAAGATGGGATTCACTCGCCGGATCGCCGACTGGTTCTATCGCGTGCGGCGCAAGCTCGCCACCGCGGGCATCGGCGCCCTGGCGCTGCTGTTGCTGCTGCACGTGGTCTTCGGGGCAAACGGCTTCCTCGCCTACCAGAAGAAGAAAGCGCAATACCGCGTGCTGGAACAGGACATCCAGAAGATCCAGAAGGAGAATGACGAGCTGGCGCAGAGGATCAACGCACTGAAGACCGATCCCGCGACCATCGAGAAGGAAGCCCGTGAGCAGTTGCGGTATGCCCGCCCCGGCGAGATGGTTTACACCTACCCGGCCCCCGCACAGCGCCCGGCGCCACCCGTCGCCGCACAAAACAAATAGCTGGTTCCCTAACTACTAACTACCAACTCCTAGAAAAACATTTCCCGGGCCAGCCAGGGTTTGCACTGGCACCATTGGCCGTCGCGCCTCTGAAACGTCCGGATGCCCCACTGGCTCTCGTTGCGCTGCTCGGGAGTCATCGACTCGAACAGTCTCCCTACTTCAGGTTCCATGGGCACGCACACCGGGTGCCAGCACCACAGCGCGATCGCCAGAAGCACAGCGAACGCGATTGCCAGGTATCCGGTCTTCATCCAGCCTTTTCTTCAGCAGACGACTGACGACTGACAGCTGACGACTGCTTCATCGCACCACTCCTTCCAGCGGCGAGCTGGCAGTGGCGTAGAGCTTCTTGGGCATGCGTCCGGCGAGGTAGGCCTGGCGGCCGCTGATTACGGCATTCTTCATCGCCTCGGCCATCAGGATGGGGTCGGCGGCGGCGGCGATGCCGGTATTCATCAGTACCCCGTCGTAGCCCAGCTCCATGGCGATGGCCGCATCCGACGCCGTGCCCACGCCCGCGTCCACGATCAGGGGCACGCCCGAGATCAGCTCGCGCAGGATCTGCAGGTTGGCCCGGTTCTGGATGCCCATGCCGCTGCCGATGGGCGCGCCCAGCGGCATCACCGCGCTGGCGCCGGCATCGATCAGCCGCTTGGCCACCACGATGTCGTCCGAGGTGTAGGGCAGCACGGTAAAGCCCTCTTTCACCAGCACCCGCGTAGCCTCGACCGTCGCCGTCACGTCCGGGTAGAGCGTGGCCTGGTCGCCGATGACCTCGACCTTCACCCAGTCCGACAGCCCGACCTCGCGCCCCAGCCGCGCGGCGCGGATGCACTCGTCGGCGGTGTAGCAGCCGGCGGTGTTGGGCAGCAGAAAGTAGCGTTTGGGGTCGATGAAGTCCAGCAGCGATTCCTTGCTGCGGTCCAGGTTCACCCGCCGCACCGCGACGGTCACCATCTCCGCCCCGCTGGCCTCGATGGCCCGCGCCGTCTCCGGCCCGTTCTTGTACTTCCCGGTCCCGACGATCAGCCGCGACCGGAACGCCTTCCCAGCAATGACAAAAAAGTCCATGTGGATATTGTAAACAGGTCTGCAGTCGCGGGTCACGGGCCGCCCGTCGCCGAATGGTTGCAAGAGCGACAGTTCCACGTATTATTTCCGTAGATGTCCTCACGACCAGTTCCGCGCATCAACATCGACGCCATGGGGTCGGGCGACTGGCCGGACGTGTCGGCCATCTACCTGGAAGGCATCGCCACCGGCAACGCCACCTTCGAGACCCTGGCGCCGACCTGGGACGAGTTCGACCGCGCCCATCTGCCCTTCGCCCGCCTGGTCGCCCGCCAGGGACGCACCATCGCCGGCTGGGTCGCGCTCAGCAGGGTCTCGAACCGCTCCTGCTACGCGGGCGTGGCCGAGATGAGCGTGTACGTGGCCAGTTGGGCGCGCGGCAAGCGCGTCGGGACCGCGCTCATGGCTGCCGGCATCGCGGAGGCCGAGAGCAACGGCATCTGGACCCTGCAGGGAGCCATCTTCGCCGAGAACCAGGCCAGCCTGAAGCTGTGCGAGTCGGCGGGATTCCGCCAAGTCGGATACCGCGAGCGCATCGGCCAGAGCCAAGGCAAGTGGCGCGACGTCATCCTGGTGGAGCGACGGAGCGACACGGTCGGCGTCTGAGCAAAGCAGGTCCCTCACGGCTGAAGCCGTTCGGGATGACACTTGCGTCGGGCGCTACACCACCGTGACCGGTTCCGAGGTCAGCGGCTCCGGCTCCGCGGCGTAGAGCGCGTCGATCTGTGTCTTGTATTTTTCTTCGATGACCCGCCGCTTGAGCTTCATGGAGGCGGTCAGCTCCCCGGTCTGGACGCTGAAGTCGTCGGGCACCAGCAGGACCTTCTTGAGGGTCTCGTACTGGGCCAGCTTGCTGTTCAGTTCGCCCAGCACTCCGTCGTAGAGCTTGCGCGTGCGCGGGTCAGCGATGAGCTGCTCGCGCGTGGTATAGGCGATGCCGTTGGCCTGCGCCCAGTCCTCGAGCATGGGGAAATTGGGCGAGATCACCACCGAAGCGAACTTGCGGCGGTCGCCGAGCACGACCGCATGGCCGACCAGCGGGTTCATCTTGAGCGCGACCTCGATGGGCTGCGGCGCGATGAATTTCCCACCGGAGGTTTTCAGCAAGTCCTTCTTGCGGTCGGTGATGACCAGGTAGCCGTCGGCATCCAGCAGGCCGATGTCGCCGGTCTTGAACCAGCCATCAGCGAAGGCGTTCCTGGTCTCCTCGGGCATGTTCCAGTAGCCGCTGAAAACGGAGGGGCCCTTGACCAGGATTTCGCCGTCGTCCGCGATCGTCACTTCCACGTTGGGCAGGGGTTTGCCGACGGTGCCCAGACGGCAGGCGCCGGGCGTGTTGACGGCGATGACGGGTGAAGTCTCGGTTAGGCCGTAGCCTTCCAGGATGCGGATGCCCATGTAGGCGTACCACTCCGCGAGATCGCGGCCCAGCGGGGCGCCGCCGGAGATGAACGACTGGGCTTGGCCGCCCATCCCCTGGCGGATCTTCGAATAGACCAGCGCATGGGCCAGTTTCCAAGCCATGGAGGACGGCGTCTTGCCGGCCACGATCTCGTCGCGATGGGCCCGCCCGACCTTGAGCGCCCAGTCGAAGATGCGCCGCTTGAGGCCGCTGGACGTCTCCTGGCGGACCTTGTTCGCGATCTTCTCGTACACCCGCGGCACGGCGACGAACATGGTGGGCTTCACTTCCATCAAGAACTGGGGAAGCTGGTTGAAATCGGGGCAGTAGGCCAGGGTCACGCCGTAATAGAACAGCACGTAGTCGAGGTGCCGGGCGGTGACGTGGGAGAGCGGCAGGAAGGAGATGGAACTATGCTGCGGGCCCAGGTCGTACATGGCCAGGGACACGCTGATGTTGGCCGCCAGGTTGCCGTGGGTCAGCATGGCGCCCTTGGGCATTCCGGTGGTGCCGGAGGTATAGATGATGGTCGCCAGGTCGTCGGGCTTGATCTGCCGGGCGCGGGCGTCGAAGTCGGGGTCGCGCTGCGTGGTCTGGTTCACCATCAGGCGGTGCATGGGCACGCCGTTAGGCACGCCCACGTAGTCCATCACCACGATCTGCTCCAGGCGGGTCTGGTCCTTGATGGCCTCGACCTTCTTCATCTGCTCGATGGTGGAGACGAAGGCGATGCGGGCGCCGGAATCGCGCAGGATGTGGGCGGTCTGCTCGGGAGTCAGGGTGGGGTACACCGGCACCACGACGCCGCCGAGCAGCATGGTGCCGTAGTCGGCGATGGCCCACTCCGGGCGGTTCTCGCTGAGAATGGCGACGCGGTCGCCCTTGCGGATGCCCCAGCGCTCCAGGGATTTCGCCGTGCCCACCACGTCGCGATAGAGCTCGCGGGAGGAGATGGGGATCCACTTCACCGTCTGCTTGAACATCATGACCCGGGGAAGATCGCGGTCGATGCCCGTGTAAAACACTTCGTTGAGGGTACTAACTGCCACTCTTTCGGTTCTCCAGTCCTTGCAGGATGACGTCTACGACCGCGTCGGTGGCGCCGCCGAGCGGGTAATCGTGCTGGCTGAGCACCCAGGACGTGACCATCTCGTCCAGGGCGCCGAAGAAACAATTGGCGGCGATCTTGTCGGAGAGCTCGGGGCGGAAAAGCCCCAGGCGCTGACCCTCGCGGACCTCGTTTCGGATGAGCTCGAAGTAGTCTACCAAGTGTTGGGTCGAGAACTGCGCCAGGAACTTGGCGCTGTGGCGCAGCTCGGTCTGGAAGACGACGGCGAGATCGCGGTCGCCGCCCAGCATGGAGAGATGCAGAAACGCCAGTCGGCGGAGGCGCTCGCGGGGGTCATGGAGCTGCTGGAGCTCGGACCGGGCCCGGGTGAGGAAGCCGGCGAAGGCGCTGTTGATGGCCTCCATCAGCAATTCTTCCTTGTTCTGGAAGTACAGGTAGATGGTGCCGTCGGCCACGCGGGCGCGGGACGCGATGTCGGTCACACGCGAGCTGGCGTAGCCGTGCTGCGCGATCACCTCAATGGCTGCATCGAGGATGCGCTGATACTTGCCGCCATTGCGGGCGGTGGCAGCGGTGGAGCGAGCCGTGGAGTTCCTTTTTGGCACTGGTGTCTGAGCCCTGCAACCCCAGCGTGAGTGTCAGGAATTTCCAATGTACCAGAAGAGAAGCGCGGAGAAGAAATGGGACGGCCCTCGTTTCCCGGCAAAGGATTTGACCGACGGCGTAACCTCCGTATACCCTTGGCCGTCCTCAGGGGTGAGGGAGAACCATGCGAAGAACGATTCTCGTGCTGGCGGCGACCGTCGTGCTGCTCACGTCGCTGTCCGGCTATAAAGATCCGTCCGACAAGCCCGAAAAGAAGGAAGCCCCGCCGCCGCTGTCGCTCAAGGTCGGCGACAAGGCGCCCGACTTCACGCTGCTCGCTTTTGACGGCAAGGAGCTAAAGAAGGTCTCACTCAGCGAGTTCAAGGGAAAGAAGAACGTCGCGCTGGCGTTTTATGTCTTCGCCTTCACCGGGGGTTGAACCAAGGAGATGAAGGCCTTCCAGGAGAACCTGAAGAAACTGGAGGCCGCGGACACCCAGGTGCTGGGTGTGAGCATGGATAGCCCCTTCGCCAACTTCCATTTCGCGCAACAGAACGGCATCACTTTTCCACTGCTGGGCGATTGGGGCGGCGAGGTGACGAAGAAATACGGCCTCGCGAAGATGTACGACATCCAGGGCGCCAAGATGGAAAGCGCCCGGCGCGCCACCTTCATCATCGACAAGGATGGAAGGATCATCGCCGAGCAGGCGGACAGCGAGGCGGTGGACCCCACCAAGATGGTCGAGATCTGCGAGCGCAGAAAGAAGAGCTAGTCCAGAGCGCAAGTCCAGAGTACAGAAAAAGGGGCCGGGCGGAGGCGCCCGGCCTCCGTGTTTATTGCTGCCGGCTGGCGGGCGGAATGATCCCGTTCATCCGCAGGTACTCGACCATCTGGCCGTAATGGTCGAAGGAGTGCCAGGTGACGACCATCGACATGCCCATCCGGGTCGCTTGTCCTTCGCCAAAGGGGTTCCTGATCCAACCGTTCAGGTTCTTGTCGTTCACCGTGGCCAGCGCCTTGTGGGTGTAGGCGAACGAATCCTTGACGAACTTCACCACGTCGGCCTTGGACGTGATGTTCTCCGGCCCGTTGTCGCCCTTGCCATATTCCACCGGCGGCTTCTCGCCCAGGATGGCGGCGGCGACTTGGTAGTTGGTGGCGGCCACGTGCATGGCCTGCTGGCGGAAGGTGCGCACGCCCTTGAATTCGCCGTTGGTGGGGGCAAAGCCGAACTTGTCGTCGGGCATAGCTTCGACCGCGGGCACGAACTCCCGCTCCAGGTTGCTGAACGTGCGGTCGAGGATCTGGGTGACCGAGGGCGGCGCCTTGGGGGCTTCCGACTTCGGCTTGTCTTGAGCCGTGGCCACAACGGCAAGCAGCAGCAGGGCCAGGCAGAATAGGCGGCTGATTCTCACGACGTCCTCCTGAACTAGGTTTTGACTTGAGTCCGACTGATGTCTTCCAGCGAGGCCCCGGTGTGAAGCCGGTAATAACGCACGCTGGCGATGCCGAGCAGCAGGCCGGCGGCAGCCATCTGAAGAGCGCGAGCGATGCCGTAATGGGTGGCCACCGCGCCCCACACCGTGCTGCCAGCCGCCATGCCTCCTTGCAGGATCAATAAGTACAGCGAGATGGAACGGGCCCGCACCCAGGCGGGCGAGCAGGTCTGGGCCGACATGTTGAGCGTGGCCAGGATCTGGATCCAGGCCCCGCCTCCGGCGAACAGGGCCAGCGCCAGCAACCAGAACATGTGCCAGGCGGAGAGCAGGAAGGTTACGGTGGCAAAGGCCAGGGTGGACAGCGCGATCTGCGCGTCGAGAGAGAACCTGCGGCGCACGGCCGGCATGACGGTGGCCCCGGCGATGGCGCCCAAGCCGAAGCATCCCAGCAGCAGGCCGTATCCGACCGATCCGTACGGGCTGGCGATGAGGGGCAGCAGAGCGAATACCGCAATGGCAAAGAAGCTGAAGACTGCGGTACGCAGCAGGACGGCGCGCACCGCAGCCGACTGCCGCGCATGCCGGATGCCGGTCGCCATAGCCTCGCGGAAGGGCATCCCCGGGTGAGGATTGTCGTGCGGCGCGCGCTTCCATTGGTGAAGAACGAAGATTACGCCCAGGAACGAGGCGGCGTTCAGAAGGAACGCGGAGCCGGAACCGGCGGCGGCGACGATGGCCCCTCCCAGGGCCGGGCCGACGGCGCGCGCCACGTTGAATCCGGCGGAATTCAGCGCCACCGCCGCGCCGAAGTTTTCGCGGGAGACGATCTCCGGAGTGATCGCCTGCCACGCCGGGTCGTTCATCACTGCGCCAAAACCCAGCAGCGCGGTGAACAGTATCAGGGTCCAGGGCGTCACCCAATGAAAGAGCGTGAGCACCCCGAGTACGGCCGCAACCAGCGTCATCCAGGTCTGGGTGGCGAGCAGAAGTCTGCGGCGGTCCACCATGTCGGCGAGCACGCCGGCCGGCAGCACCACCAGGAACACCGGCACGCTCATCGCCGCCTGCACCAGCCCGACCATCAAAGGAGACATGGTCATCGTGGTCATGAGCCAGGCGGCGCCGACGTTCTGCATCCAGGTGCCGGTGTAAGAAACGACGGCGGCCAGCCAGATGCCGCGGAAGAGCGGCTCGGTGAAAGGCGCTACCGCCGAGCCGGACCAGCGGCTGGGAACGGCGACGCTCGGGATGTGTCCGGTCTCTGCCATGTCAGGACTGGGCGGCCGCCTTGGGACGCGCCTGGATCCCCGCCTCCAGCCGTCCGCGCAGGAAAAAGAGAACGACGCCGGCGATGAGGATGAGCGCCGCATAGCGAAGTTCCTTCTGGAAACCGGGCCGGTACACCAGCACAAACAGGAATCCGGCGGTCGCCAGCAGGGCGGGAAGCGGATACAACCACATCCGAAAAGGACGTGGCATCTCCGGCCGCCGGATGCGGAGCACGATCACGCCCACGGTCTGCAACAGGAACTGGAGAGAGATGCGGATGACCACCAGCGCGGCGATGACGTCGGCCAGCCGCAGAAAGCAGAACGCCCCAGCCGCGATCGCCAGCCAGGCCAGCGAAACATGCGGAATGTGCTTGGTCGGATGCACCCGGGCGAAGGCGCGGAAATAATTCCCATCGAGGGCCGCGGCATAGGGCACGCGCGAGTAGCCCAGCATCAGGGAGAAGACCGAGGCAAACGCCGTCCACATGATGAGCAGCGTGACCATCACGGCAGCCCCGTGACCATAAACGCGCTCGACCATGCTCGAGATGACGTAGAAGCGCGCGTCGGACTGCGAGCTGGCGATCAGTTCGCGCCAGGGCACCACGCCCAGGATGCTGATGTTCATCACCAGGTAGATGGCGGTGACGCCCAGGATGGAGTAGAGCAGGGCACGGGGCATGGTGCGCGCCGGGTCCTTCAATTCGTCGCCGATGAAGCAGACGTTGTAGTAACCCCAGAAATCATAGGTCGCGACCAGAAGGGCTGCGCCGTATCCAAGAAAGAAGCCCTGGCCTAGGGTAAAGGCGCCGGCCGGGAAGTCGAATGCCAGAGCGGAGCGGAAATGGGTGGCACCGGTCCAGACCACGATGGCGATAGCGGCTAGCACCCCGCCGAGCAGCAGCTTGGAGATGGCTCCGATGGTGGTGATGCGGCGGTAGAGCAGGAGTGCAGCCAGCACACAGGCGGCGATGGCGACCACGGTGGCGCCAGAGAAGAGCACGTCAGCGCGCAGCGTGCCGAGCACAGGCAGGTCCAACGCAAAAGTACGAGACCACAGTGCCCGGCCGAGCGGCTGGAAGAGGTAACTCGCGTACTGCGCCAGGCCGATGCATCCGGAGGCGATGGAGAGCGGTGCGCTGAAGCTCAACTGCCAGATGAAGAGGAAGCTCAGTAGGCGTCCCAGCCCGCGCGGTCCGTAGATCTCCGAGAGATAGTGGTAGGAGCCGCCGGAACGGGGCATGGCGGCGCCCAGTTCCGCCCATACCAGGCCGTCGCAGATGGCGAGCAGCGCGCCGGCGATCCAGCCGAAGATCGCCTGCGGGCCTCCGACCGCGCTGACGATCAGCGGGATGGTGATGAACGGCCCGACCCCGATCATGTCGATCATGTTCAGCACGGTGGCGCCTCCCACGCCGATGCCTCGCTCCAAGGCGGGCGCGGCGCGGACGGGTTCGGCGGCGCGGGCAGTCATGGGCGCGGGCTCTGGTTGGACGGCTGAGCCGCCCATCCGTCATGCCCGGCGGCCAGCAGATTCACAAACATGCGGACGGCCCCGGGGACCCCGGCGGGCAGTTGCCGGAAGAACGAATATCCGGTGTAGAGGTACGTTCCCTTGCCGTAACGCGCGCGAAGCAGGCCGCCTTGGAGCAGGGTTTCGCCGGGGTCGGAGGAGGCGACCAGCGGCTCGTAGGCCTTGTCCCACTCGTGCATGAAATAGAGGCCGCGCTCCTGGATCCAACCGTCGAAGTCGCGCGCGGAGATCGGGTTGGGGTAGCGGAAGATGGGATCGTCCGGCGCGAGCATCTGGACCGGCGCCTCTTCCACCGAAACCCGTTCGCGGCCGACCTGCGCGGGATAGGGCGTGAAGCCGCCGGAGTTGAAGTCCTGGACCGCGGCGGTGTATTGCACCAGCAGCGTGCCGCCATTGTGGACGTAATCGAGCAGGCGCTTATTGTTCTGCTTCAGGTCGTTGCGGGTATCGTAGGCGCGGATGCCAAGCACGATGGTGTCGAACTGCGCCAGGTCGCCCTTGGCGAGTTCGTCGGGGGTGATGAGGTGGACGTTGAGGCCGAGTTGCTGGAGGGCGGTGGGGATGTCGTCACCGGCACCCATCAGGTAGCCGATCTTCAGCCCAGGCGGAACATTGACGTTGACCGCGCTGATCTTCTGCAGCGCTGGCTGGTAGTAGTAGAAGACACCGAGGTCCTCGCGAGTGACGATGGAGAAGCCCTCGTCATAGGTCTTGCCGCCGGACTCGGCGACGGCGCGGATCGTGTAGCGCTGCTCAGAAAGGCGGTTAGGCTGCACTTTGAATGTTGCCGTTGCTGAATCGAGAGAATTCTTGAACGCTACGGGCTGCGACTTCGGCGTGACCTTCCAGCCGGGAGGCACTTCTAGGCGGATGACAGTCGGGGATGGCGGGAAGCGGTAAGAAGTCGCGCTGACCGTGACTTCAAATCCGCCCGAGGTATCCGCTCGCCTAAGTAACGAAGACGGCGTGAGGAGAACCGATATCGGCGCACCGACCGCAAGATGGACTTGTCTTTGCGCAACCGTGCCTGGCGCAGCAAGTTCCAAGGTAGTTGCGACGGCGTGATAAGTCGCGTGGTGCCCACGCCAGGAGTAATCCACGCGAACGCGGACAGGAGCGGGCGGCAAGGCAGCAGCGGGGTCACCTGAGACCCTGTAGATGGTGTCGGTCTCAGGATCGTTGCGTTGGAAATGTGGCCGTGAAAGCACAGCATCCGGCGGAATCGTGATGGTGAAGGAGGTAACCCCTTCCAACACTCGAGACGAGGATAGGTCTCCAAACACATCTACGCTTCCTCTCCATTTCCACGCGGTCGGCAGTTGGGGCTGAACGTGGTCGACCTTGAGACCGGTTCCTTCGTCGATCGGAACACTCACCAAGAGAGGGAATGTTTGTCCGGCGGCAAGTACCTCGAACCCCGGCGGGGCGAGGCTACTTAGCGCCAGCCGAGGATCGGCAATGACTTGCAGGTCCAAGGCGAGGGCGAGCGCGCGTTCAAATTGGTCCTGCTTGGTTTGAAGTTCCGTCAGCAAGTCGCGCTTTTCAGGTGCCGTGAGCTGCGAGTGTTCAATCTCTGCGATGAGATTGCGCGTGAGCTCCAAGCCGACAAACAAGGGTTCGGCGGCGCCGTAGGGGCTCTTCGCGACTGCGGCGGTCGCTTCCTTCACCTTGCCCGCAATGGCTTCGAGGCTCTGCTTCAGGTCAGGAAGGAAATCAGCCTTCACTCGTCCGGCCAGGCCCGGCAACGTGGTGTCGATGCCGGCGAAGAAGTCGGATTCGTGGCCGTCCTTGTCAGTCGCCGGCGGCAGCACCGAGTCCACCAGCTTGTAGGTGGCATAGCGCGGGCCGCTGGGAAGATTCCAGGAACCTGCGCCCTGCGAGAGCTGGTGCTTCAGTCCCTGCATGGCGAAGGCGGCGTAGGACGTGTCCAGCAGCGGATCATTGACCGTGGTCTCGAGTCGCACCGTGTAGTCCTCGCCGGCCCGGATGTTGTCCACGTAAAGCTTCTTCACCTGCCACGGTTGGAGGCCTTCGCGGATCTGTTCGGGGAAGCGGTTGGGATCGGCAGCCGCCCGGAAGGCTTCGCGGCTCAGAATGCCGGCGGCCTGGTGGTGTCCGTGGCCGTCGCGGTCGGCGCCCTGGAAGCGGCTGACGATGACGTCGGGACGGAAGGTGCGGATGACCCGCACCATGTCGCCCAGGGCGATGTCGTGGCCATGCCACTTCTGGAAGGTCTCTTCCGCCGTTTTCGAGAATCCGAAATCCGCCACTCGAGTAAAGCGCTGTTGCACGCCGTAGTAACGGTCGGATTCCAGCAATTCGAGCGTGCGCAGGACCCCCAGCTCATCGAACAGATTGCTGCCCGTCTTGTTCTGTCCGCCTTCACCGCGGGTCAGGGTGAGGAGCAAGGCTTCGACGCCACGGCCGCGTGCCTCCAGCGTGAGCATACCGCCGTCCTCGTCGTCGGGATGAGCGGTGGTGTGCATCAGGCGCGCCGTGGTCTGGAGCTGGCGCAAGACTTGCTTCAAGCCGTTGGCGCCGGTATCGACGGGAAGGGGCTCGGTGCGCTGTGCGGGAGCGGAAGCGCAGGAAAGCGTCAGGAACAAAGCAACATTTCCGATGAGCAACGCGGGCCTTCGGCCGGGCAATCGTCCTCCCCACATGTCTGGAAACCCGAAGATGTTAACAGCTTTGAAGGATTTGACGCGCCGACGCGGATTTCGGCGCGCTTACGTCGAATAGTCGGCGTTGATGTGGACGTACTCGGAGGTCAGGTCCGAGGTCAGCAGTCGCACCCGGCCCCGCCCGCCGCCCACGCGCACGCGGATGTCGTACTGCGGCCGAAGCATGTAGCTGTGGGCGGAGTCCTCGCTGAACTCCCCCTTAGCGCCCTGGCGGCAGACCTGGTGGGGGCCAATGAAGATGTCCACCTTGGCCGGATCCACGGCGATGCCGGAGCGGCCGACGGCGGCGAGGATGCGTCCCCAGTTGGGGTCGGCGCCGGCCCACGCGGTCTTCACCAGCATCGAAGTCGCGATCGTGTTGGCGATGGCGTGAGCTTCAGCATCCGTCCGGGCGCCCTCGACCGACAGCCGGATGACGTGCTTCACGCCCTCGCCGTCGGCCACGATCTGTTCTGCCAGCGACTGGCAGACGTCGCTGAGAGCCTCGGCGAATCGCTTCCGAGTCCGACTGTCCAGCTTGATGCCACTGGCGCCGCTGGCCAGAAGCAGGAGGGTGTCGTTGGTCGAGGTGTCGCCATCCACCGAGATGCAGTTGAAGCTTGAACCGCAGGCCTCGACAAGTGCAGCGCCAAGCTGCGCCGAGACGGCGTCGATGTCGGTGAAGAGGTAGGCCAGCATGGTCGCCATGTTCGGGTGGATCATGCCCGCGCCCTTGGCCACGCCGGTGACGGTCACGGCTTCGCGGCCGTCGCGGAACGTAGCACTGGCGATCTTGGGGCGGGTGTCGGTGGTCATGATGGCCTGCTCGAATTGCTGCAGGGCGACGCCGGAAGACGCCAGCCCGGAGACCACCTGCGGCAGTGCGGCGCGGATCTTCTCCACCGGCAGGGGCACGCCGATGATCCCGGTGGAAGAAGGGAAGATGAATTCCGGCGCCGCCTGAAGCACCTTTCCCAACTGGCCGCACACGGCTCGGGTGGCGGCCATCCCTCCGGCCCCGGTAGCGCAGTTTGCGTTGCCGCTGTTGACGATCACCGCGCGCACGCGTCCGCGGGTCTTCTTCAGATGCTCGCGCCCGACGATGAGCGGCGCGGCGACGACGCGATTACGGGTGAAGAGCGCGGCGGCGTTGGCGCCTCGCGGGGCTTCAGCGAGAGCGAGGTCTGGCTTCCCACTGGCCTTGATGCCGGCGCATCCGGCGGAGAAGACGAACCCGCGAGGCACTCGCAGGTCAGACATCAGTTGAGGATCCTTAAGCCGTTCCGAGCTTGCGGGAATGATGGAGCTTCAACCTTGTCGCTCGGGCCGAGAATGGCGAAGTTCGGCAGCTCTCCGCGCACCATTGCGATCTCGTCGCAGGCATGGAGCTTGGGGCAGAACTGGCAGTCGCGGTAGGCCTTGTCGGGCAGGCTCTCGCGCTCGGCGATGCGAAAGCCGAGGCGGGCGAAGAACTCCGGGATCTTGGTGAACAGGCAGATACAGGTGACGCGATGGTGCTCGGCCTCGGCCAGCAGAGCGTCCACCAGCAGCCGGCCGGCACCTTTGCCGCGGTAGGTCTTGCGGATGGTGATGGAGCGGATCTCCGCCAGGTGCAAGCCGTAGAGGTGCAGGGCTCCGCAGCCGACCACCCGGCCTTTGTCCTCGGCCACCATGAAATCGCGGATGTTCTCGCAGATCTCGGGCAGCGAGCGCGGGATCAGGCTGGAGCCGGTGACCTCGGCGGAGATCAGGCGCTCGATCTGCGAGGCGTCGGTGAGCACCGCGCTACGCACCAACATGCGCCGCTCCTTTCGCCGCCGCAAGCCGCTCCTGGGCGCGCGCCAGGGCCTGCCGGACGCGTGCCGGCGCGGTGCCGCCCTCGACATCGTGGCAGCCAAGCACAGACTCCAGCGTCAGGCTGTCACGCAGCTCCGGCGTGAGCTCGATGCCGCACTGCTTCCTCTGCTCGGCCGACAGATCTTCAAGCTCGCAACCCTTCTCGATGCAAAGCTGGACCGCGTGGCCGATGAGCTCATGAGCACGTCGGAAGGGGACCCCGGTCCTGACCAGGTGCCCGGCAGCCGCCATCGCGTTCATGCAGCCCGTGGTTGCGGCCGCCCGCATGCGATCTAGGTTGAAGGTCACGGACGACATGAATCCGGTGGCGATCTTCACCATGGCGGCGCACTGCTCGGCGCTGTCGAACACCGGTTGCTGCGTTTCCTGGAGGTCCTTGTTGTAAGCCAGCGGCAAGCCCTTGGCAGCGATGAGCAGCGAGGTCGCGCTGGCGATGATGCGCGCTGTTTTGCCGCGAATCAATTCGCAGGCGTCGGGGTTCTTCTTCTGGGGCATGGCGCTGCTGCCTGTGGAATAGGCCTCGGGCAGTGTGATGAATCCGTACTCGGTGGTGGAGAACAGGACCATCTCCTCAGCCCAGCGGCTCAGGTGGATGGCCACGAGCGAGAGCACCTGCGCGAATTCGATGGCAAAGTCGCGGTCCGAAGTCGCGTCGATCGAATTCGCTGTGGTCCGATCGAAGCCAAGTTCGACCGCCATGGCACGCCGGTCGAGCGGGAGGATAGCGCCGGCGACCGCTCCCGAACCCAGCGCACATTCGTTCAGGCGCGCGCGGCAATCGCCCAGACGGTCTAGGTCGCGGAGGAACATCTCGGCGTACGCCAGCAGCCAATGGGACACCAGCACCGGTTCCGCTCGCTGCAGGTGCGTGTACGACGGCATCGCGGCATCGCCCGCCTGCCGGACCCGCTCCACGAACACTGCAATGAGTTCGGCCAGCAGTTCCCGCAATCCATCCGCCTGGCTCCGGACATACAGTCTCAGGTCGGTCGCGATCTGCTCGTTGCGGCTGCGCCCGGTGTGCAGCTTGTACCCGACCTCGCCGGCGACCGCCGCCAGCCGTGACTCGACGAAATGGTGCACATCCTCGATGGCCGGATCGTCCGCCGACGCACCCTCCCGCTCGATCTGTTCAAGACCACGCAAGGTGGCGTCGAGTTCCGCTTTCGACAGCAATCCTGCGGCATGCAGTGCGCCGGCATGCGCCTTGCTGGCGGCGATCTCCTGCGGCAAAAGGCGGCGGTCGAAAGGGAACGACCGCTGCCAGGCGTCGAATTCGGGGTCGGGGCCTCCGCGGAAGCGCCCGGACCACATCTTCATTTCAGGGCCTCCGTGCG
>DATKKJ010000118.1 GCA_035543055.1 Terriglobales bacterium
GTTGAGCGCCGCCATTTCCTCGTTCGGGCCGCCGATGCCCTCAGCCGTGAAGAGGAACCGGAGGGCTTTGCCGTCCCGCCGCCGGTAGAAGGTGAAGGCCATCTTGCCGAGGTCCCTGTGGAGGAGGTTCCCCTTCCCTAACCTTGCCTTCGCTACTGGACCTCAGAAACAACGATTTTCGGCGTCCAGGGCCGCGTAACTGCGCGCCAGACCGAATCGAGTCTCCCCATACCCGGTTGGGTCCAGACCTACCCCCTTGGCCTGGGGCGGGAACTGCGCTACGCTGCCGCCGTCATGTACCTCAAGTGCCATCCCCGTATCAAAGACGGCAAGGAGCATCGGTACTGGAGCATCGCCGAGAAGTATCGGTGTGCGGACGGCCGGAGTGTCGATCGGCACATCCTCTATCTCGGGGAGATCAATGACAGCCAGCAGGCGAGCTGGCTCCACTGCATCGAAGCGTTCGAGGAAGGCACGCACCGGCAACTCCGCCTCGCCCTGTTCCCGGCCGACCGGGCGATCCCCGCGCACGCCGCCGACGTCGGCATCCAAGTGCGCCTCCGCGAGTTCCGGCTCGAGCGCCCGCGGCAGTGGGGCGCCTGCTGGATCGCGTGTGAGCTCTGGGCCGAGCTCGGGCTCGATGCGTTCTGGCGCGAGCGATTGCCGCCGAGCCGCGAAGGCACGGCCTGGGAGCAGGTTCTGCTGCTCCTGGTCGCCTACCGCTTCCTCGCCCCCGGCAGCGAGTGGTACCTCCACCGGGAGTGGCTCCAGCGCAGTGCGCTGGGTGATCTCCTGGGAGCCGACGTCGGCGGCGTAGCGAAGGACACCCTGTACCGCTGTCTCGACAGGCTGCTCGTCCATAAGGCCGACCTGTTCCGCTTTCTCACTCGCCGCTGGCAGGACCTCTTCGGGGCGACCTACGATCTGCTCCTCTACGACCTCACTAGCACCTACTTCGAGAGCGATCCGCCCGAGGACGAAGCCGATCCCCGCCGCTACGGCTACAGCCGGGATCACCGGCCGGACTGCGTGCAGGTGGTCCTCGCGCTCGTCATCACCCCCGAAGGCTTCCCGCTCGCCTACGAGCTGCTCCCCGGCAACACGGCCGACTGCACGACGCTCCCCGCGTTCCTCACCCAGATCGAGGCCCGCTACGGCGTGGCCCGCCGGATCTGGCTGATGGACCGGGGCATCCCGACCGAGGCGCAGCTGGCCGAGCTCCGCGCCCGGGGCGGGCAGTACCTGGTCGGCACCCCGAAGGGCCGGCTCACCAAGCTCGAGCAGCCGCTGCTAAATGTGCCCTGGCAAGCCGCCCGGCCCAGCGTGCAGGTGAAGCTCCTGCCCCAGGACCAGGAACTCTACGTCTGGGTGCAGAGCGCAGACCGCGTGGCCAAGGAGCGCGCCATGCGCCGGCGCCGGTTGAAGCGGCTCTGGGCGCGCCTGCACGCCTTGCAGCGGCAGCGGCCCTCCTACGAGACCTTGCTCTTGAAGCTCGGCGCCGCGCAGCAGGCGGCCGGCCGGGCCGCCAGCTTGGTCGCGATCAGCCTGCCCCCACCGCCTCCCAAGACCGCACGGGGGCGCCGGGTGGACTTCACGTTCACCCTGGACAGAGCGAAGCTCCGCCAGGTGCGCCGGCGCGAGGGCCGCTACCTCCTGCGCTCGAACCTGATCGCCACGGATCCGGCCGAGCTCTGGGCGTACTACCTGCACCTCGTCGAGATCGAGGCGGTCTTCAAGACCTTGAAGGATGACCTCGCCGTGCGGCCGATCTACCACCAGCGCCCCGAGCGCATCGAGGCCCACATCTTTGTTGCTTTCCTCGCCTACTGCCTGCACGTCACGCTGAAGGCCCAGCTTCGTCCTCACGCGCCGGGGCTCACGGTGCGGCAGGTCCTCGACAAATTCGCCGCCATGCAGTTGCTCGACGTCCACTTCCCGACCACTGACGGCCGGGAACTCATCTTCACCCGGCACACAGAGCCCGAGCCCGATCAGCAACTGCTCTTGGCCCAGCTTGGGTGGACGCTCCCCGCCCAGCCGCCCCCGCGCATTACTGCAAAAAGAGCCGTGCAAATGTAGACCAGACCTCTGGGGGGCGGCGGCCGGAATACCAACGACTTAC
>DATKKJ010000119.1 GCA_035543055.1 Terriglobales bacterium
GCACGATACGGAAGATCTGCTCGGCCGACGCCCGGTCGTGCGCCACCTGCACGGTCAGCGTGCCCGGCCGGGTGATGGTCGAGATGAAGAAACGCGCGGCCACGTAGGTGGTGACGCCCAGTTGCCGCGCCTTGAGCACGATGTTGCGGCGCCCGCAGCGCTCCGCGAACCGGCGCTGGGCCCGGTTGGGCTGAAGCCGCGCCAGGACGCCCGGGCGATCGCGGATCTTGAGCAGCGAGCGCATCAGCAGGTCGCGGATAGGCCCGCCCGACACCGGGTCGTCCAGCCGCGCCCCCATCGCGATCAACAGGTCCAGGTCGTTCATAGGAAAATAGCGCTCCCTAATGGCACTGGGGCGGCGCCCCGGTCTTGTAATCCATGTAAACCCGGCCCAGGTAGATGCTGCCGGTCGGCGTTCCTCCGGCGTCGCCCAGGCGCCCGTAGTAGAAGTCTGTCGGGTACGTGGTCACACCGGGATGGGCGGCTTTGGTCTGGGTCGAGAGCAGGTTGCAGCCGGCGTCCCAGACCCACATGGTATGGGCGCCGTTGCGGACGAACTGAATGCCGACCTTGTACGGCGTGCTGGTCGAGACGCTCAGCTTGGAACCGGTGTCCGGGTTGCCGTTCGGGTTATCCGCGGTTTCCAGATACAGCTGCCCGTTGTTGTACATGGCGGAGGCGAAGTCTACGGAATCGCTGGAATTGAGCGAGCCGAACGACGCATACACTTGCGAATTCGCGGGCTGGTCGGTGTACCACTCGAAGAACACCGAGGCGGCGCTGCTGTTGGCAATGGCCCGATAGCGATAGTCCCCGCTGGAGGCGGAGCTCAGCAGCCATTTCGTGCACCTGGTCCCGCTCAGCGTCTGGCTGGTGCCGGCCACGATCTGCCCGGAACCGAGCGTGGGCGTGTAGGGACAGGGCGACTTGATGGTGAAGCCGGCGACCGAGTTGCCGCCTTGCGTCCAAGTCCCGTTTCCGGCCAAGGTCGCATTGCTCAAGACGGTGGTGCTGGTGGCATCCCCGTCGTTCCCGCTCAGTTCGGAGAGCGCCATGCTCGCGCCCTTGGTGTTGCCCTGGTTGGTGCTGATGGTGTCGCTGCCCCACTGGATGCTGAGCGCGACTGGCGTGCCGCTATTCACTCCCTTAATGAAGTTGTTGATGCTGGAATTCGACGTGCGGAAGCGGACGCAGGTCGAAGTATCAGCAACTGTTCCGGCGCAGGTCTGGACATCGGCGGCGCTGGCAAGGCTGAATGCCGAATTACACACCACGCCAGAACAGGAAGAAGTCGAGGAGTCATCGTTCTTCAACTGGAACCATACGGTGAACGGGGTCCCGGCGACGATGTTCAACTGTGCCGAGAACGGGCTTGAGGAGCCATTCGTAGCGACCACTCCGCGGGTCCCGGAGTTGTTCTTGATCTTGAAATCGGCGACCGTGCTGCTCCCCGAAGACCCGCCCTGGAAGCGATATACGGTCTGGTTGGACCCGGAGCCGAGACTATCGGAGACCAGCCTGGCGGTGAAGCTGCCGGTGATGACCGTTCCTGCGGGGAACCCGGGCGCCCAGCCCGAGTTCTGGATGTATCCCGCCCCGTGGGTCCCATCCTGCACCATCTGCAGTCCGCGGGTGCAGGCCGAGCCGGCCGGCCAGCCGGAACCGAGAGCGACGATGGAATCCGAGGTCTGGCTGCCGCCCCGCACCCACCGGTTGGCGCAGCCGGCGGTTCCGTCCGGACAGGCGATGGAGCCGTTGTAGTCGCCGCCGTCACCCCAGGTCTCGGTGAAAGTCGTCCCGCTGCTGCCGCAATTCGGGCCGTTCACCACGTTCAGCTGCAACATCTGGCCGTGGAGAGCGGCGGCCACACACACGAATGCAACAAGCGAGATGATTGCTCGCGTCATGACTTGATTCGCTGTCTCTTAGTTCGCTGTCCAGGTCCCGTTGTAGTTGGTGGTCAGGTAGTGGGTAGAGTCGCGCCCCAAGAGGCAGATCCGATCTCCAGCCGCGCCGCCGGAAACCAGCGTGCCGGTCCCCGGGGTGCCATAGCCGGTTCGGTCGGCCTTCTCGTACATGGCCGAGGAACCGAGCGCGGCCAGGGTGATGACCGTGCTCACGTTGTCGTCGTTCAGCACGCAGAACTCGTAGCCCGCGGCCGGGACCGGAGGCGTCACCGTGCAGGCGCCGGTGCAGACGTAATACTGGCGGGGAGCGGTGAGCGAGACGCTGGTGCCGGCGCCCAGAGGCGTGGCCCCGCCGCCGCCGCTGCCGCAATCCGCCGCCGCCACGGTCAGGTTCCCGTTGGCATCGGTGTGGACGCATCGCGCGGCGGTCATGGCGCCGCTGGATTGCGCCAGAGTGCCGGAATTGCCGCTCGCACCGGTGATGGCATTGCTGCCGCCCACGGTGATCTGCGCGAACGACCATGCGGTCCCGGCGGCGTCGCTGGCGATGGGGCCGAACGCCTTGTAGGTCCCCGGCGCCCCTGAGCTGGTGGCGATCCAGCCGGCGAACCCCCCGGCTGTCGCCTGGTTGTTGATGGCGATGGAGCCGACGGGCTGGGTGAACCAGTCAGGCAGGAAGGCGACGCTGCTGATCTCTCCGATGAACAACTTGGAGTGGTGCACGCCGCCGTTGCCCAGCCAGAACCCGTTGGGGAACCCGGCTTTGGGGTTGGCGCCGCCGGAGTCCGTGGTCGCGCCGTATTCCATGTAGAAAGGCCAGTTGGTGAGGTTGGCCAGATCGCTGGTGCCGCAGCAGCGGAAGCCCCACACCCCGGCCCCGTTGGTCGCGCTGCTGAGACGGAAGTAGAGCGCCGCCCTGCTGCCCACCGGGGCAGCGAAGGCGTTGTAGTTCTCCAGTTCGAAGATAGTGTTGTCGGCGGCGCTGACATCGCTCGACGGGCGCCCCCCGAGGAACACTCCCGCGTCTTGCAGGTTGCCGCCGGGGTCACGCCCCCGGAACCACATGGGCGTGGAACCCATGCCCGAGGTCGTGGTGGTGATCCAGTTGGGCGGGTTGGCCGCCCAATCGAAGCCGTTGCCCACATCGCCGCCGATGATGATGTTGGTCGCGGGATTGATGCGGTTGGCCCCGTTGTTATCGGACTCGCAATAAGGGCCGATGAACACGCTGGTCACCGCGCCGCCGGTCGAGCGGAAGCAGCCGCCGATGGCGTCGTTGCCGGCCAGGGCCCAGGTCTGGCTGAGGGTGGCACTGGTGACGGTGCCGCCGCTGGAGGATGCGTTGCCCGCGCTCTGCGCCCAGGTGACCGTATTCCCGTTGACCGAGGCCACGAAGAAGGTGCCGTTGAAGCCGGAATCGGCGACGCCGGCCACCACCACCGCGTTGCCCTTGGCGAAGTTCGGTGTCGTTGCCAGGACCGCCGTCACCACGTTGGCCGCGCGCGCGATGCTGGAGATGTTGAAGGCGGACGTGGCCCCTGCCCCGTCCACGTGCTGCGAGTGGGCCGTGCCCCCGATGAAGGTCGAACCCAGGAAGCTGTAGTTCTCGATGCACCAGAGCTGGTTGCCGGTGCACTGGACCCCGCTGATCACGCTGGCGTTGGAGTCGGAGCCGCGATTGAAGAGGCCGGAGCCGCGATTGTGGTTGAGCACCACCCGGGTGACGTGGGAGGAGTCGGCGAAGGAGCCGCCGCCGCTGTTGCCGTCCAGGTAGATGCCGTGGCGCCCGAAGCGCTGCACTCCGACGTCCTCCACCGTGCAGTAGGTGCCCGCGCAGCGCACGCCGTCGGCCTGCGATGTCCCGGTGGACGCGCCGTAGCTCACCGACGTGTTGCCGGCGCCGGGCAGGATGCCGGTGAGCGGGTCCGAGGCGGTGAAGGGCTCGGAGCCGCGCAGCATCAGGTTCTCGATCGAACATCCCTGGCAGCCCACGTTGCCCGCGGGCACGCCGGCGATGGCGTTCGAGTTGGGCACCATGATTCCGGTCAGGCCGGCGGCAAAGCAGACGGTCACCCCGTTGCCCACGGCGCCGATGCCCTGCCCGTGGGTGTCGCCGATGAGGCGCTGGCCGTGGCCGTTCATGATCAGGCCGAACTTGTCGTTGCCGCTGGAGCCGGCGGCGGTGGTGACGTTGAAGCTGCAACTGCCCGGCGGGCGGGTCTGGGGGAACTGGATGGTCCTGCCTTTATGGGCGTCGATGCAGGCCTGGATGGCGGGGCCGTCGTTGCTGACGCCGTCGCCTGCCGCGCCGCAATCGCGCACCACGTCCACCACGGCGTGACTCTGCGGGATGTACTTGGTTCCGTCGAAGGTGATGGACTGGCCGCGCGCGGGCGCCAGCGGGTCCACGTCCATGCCCTGGATCTTGACCGCGTTGCCGGAGCCGCCACCGCCGCCCTCGGCCAGCATGCTGTCCACGTACTGCCGGGTGGCGTACTGCACCGCCACGTTGGCCGGCACCAGCTTGGAGCGGATGGCGGCGATGGTGGCGGTGGGCGCGGCGGGTACGCTCCAGAACTCTTCGCTGGTGGTGCCGTCGTCGAGCTTATAGACGACGGTGTAGTAGCTGCCCTCGGGGCTGGCGCCGAAGTTCGGGGCCAGGGGGACCGAGACGGCGCCCACGGCTCCGATCTTCACCGTCATGCGGCCGGCAGGAACGGCTTTCCCGTCGCTGGTGGTGAAAGCATTCCACGAGATCACCAGCGTGCCTGCGGCCGTCGCGCCGTCGGCCCGATAGACGGTATCCGACACCAGGGTCGTGGCCGGCCCGGCAGCGCCGGCCGGGAGCAAAGGCAGCAGCGCGAAGATCAGGCAACAAAAAAGCCGCGCATGGCGGCGTGCATCCAGAAGCTTTGTCATAGTCGCTAGTCCCCAGCTCGGATTATGCGAAGGTCACTTACAGAATCCGATAAACGGACCGGGTAGTGCAATCGATTTGCGAGATCCTTCGCGGTTGAAGCCGCTCAGGATGACAGATCCGAAGCTGAGTGCTGAGTACCGGGCACTGAGCACTAGCTCCGCAGTGGCTTGCTCGGGACCTTGTAGTTGCGGATGAAGTTCTCGACGCTCTTGACGTACACGTCGGCGAAATCGGCGACCGGGCGGCGCTCCTCGATGAGCATGCGGGCGTCGTCGAGCGACCAGCCGAGGACGCGCAGCAGCGCCAGGGCCATCATGGGGGCGCGGTGGACGCCGGCGGCGCAGTGGACAAGCACCTTGTTCTCTTCCTGGTGGTCGAGAGCGGCGAGGGCGAACTCCACCGCGGCCTCGAACATCTTGGGCGGCTTGGGCTGGAAGTCGTCGTCGGCCGGGTTCCACAGCACCTGGAGGCCGTAGGGCTCGGCCAGCGGGGTGTCGTCGAACTCGATCTGCATGTCGATGATGTGGGTGACACCGGCGCGGACCACGGCCAGCATGTTGGCATCGTTCCAGATGCCGCCACCGACTGCGATCCGGGGTGTGATCCAGGTGAGGTCCAAGCGAGGCTGCGCGAAAAATTCATTGTACCGTACCCGGCGGTTCGTCTCCGGCCCCGCGGTCCTTGAGCTCGCGCAGCAGCAGCGCGGCCAGACACTCGTCGGCGGCCGGGTCGGGCGCCGAGGCCGAGACCAGCCCGGCGAAATCGAAGAGGAACTTGGCGGGCGTGCAGTTGCCGGCCTTGGCCTGCTCGATGAGGGCGTTGACGATGTCGGGGGCGGCGCCGCGGATGGTCTCGCCCAGCTTGGTCCCCAGGTCGCGCGCCGTCTCGGGCGCTGCCGTGGCCTGCGCCGCCGCGCGCGGACGCTTCGCTTTGGAGTCTTTCTTGGCCATAAATGAAAAGCCGGCGCGCTCGGCGCCGGCGTTTTTTCTTACTCTCTACTTTTAGAATAGCAGGTTGGCGGAGGTTGTTTGCCCCTTTTCCACAGAATTATTTCTCCCTTGTTTGCAAGTACTTGAACCATTTTGGCCGAAGTCGAGGGCTTGACAGGATTTCTCTGCGGACTTCAATCGCCCGCCAAGAAGGCGGGCTGGGGACAGGTCACGCTGCGGCCCACCGCTTCGCGGTGGGCTATTCTCAATCGCCCGCTGAGCCGGGCTTTCGTCGCAAAGGACTGCTACTACGGGCAAGTGGCCGGGAAAAGGGGCCAGGATGCCACGCTGCAGGAAAGTACGGGATAGCTGGTCCATGGCCTTCCGCAAGGAGCGCCTTGCGGTCCGATGGGTACAGTGGAGGATCCGCGCGGCCTCAGCCGGAGTGTAGCCCTGAAAGACGACGTGAGTCACCGCCTGCCGTTGAACGTCAGGAAGTTCCATCAGACATCGCTCGACATCGTGAGCGAAAATGACGAGATCCTCGAACGTGTGCAGGCGATAGGAGGTCACACGGGCGCGGAATACTTCGCCGCCCAACAATGACGGCAAGCGGCCGATCTCGTGCGAAATGCGGAAATAACGCCGTAGGATCGCCTGTGCATGGCCCCGATAAAGGAAAATGTCCGAGTCTGGAGGCAAGGTGACAGGGCAGGACCTCATGGCTGCCTCCCTGGCGATTCCGGGTGCTGGTCGGAGCGCAGGCGTATGGGGGCAAGTGCCGCAATCTGGGGGCTGCAACGGGAACAATAGACTGGGGAGGAGCCGGCGATGCGCAGCCACAGGCCGCCGCACAGCTCGCAGTATTTCGGCTCCAGGGTGATGAAGACGGGTTCGCGGTCCATGATTCTCCTCGACTTCGCTGGGCGGGGACGCCCGGCCTACGTGAGAAAGCAAAAAGCCCTGCCCCCGGGCACTGGCAGCCCGGAAGCAGGGCTCGTTTCTGTTACGACGACCTGCGGTGCTATTTAGTTGGGGTAGAGACGCCCGTCAGGGCGTCTCTACCGGAAATACTTTCAAGGGCCCAATGGATCGGGGCGATGGCAGAAGTAGCCTTCTTCGTAGCCCGACTTCAGCACCTTTCCGTTTTGTACCACGACGCTCAGGCGGCCGGTGAAGCGCAGGGCATCCAGCAAGCGCTCCATGGACGCCGATAAAATCTCGGCTTCGCGAACCTTGCGGCGGAACTCGAGGAAGGACGATTCGGCTGGCTGGGCGGACATATTGAAAACCTCAACAGCTAGGATGCGATTACAATACTCTCCCACGGTAGAGCCGGGGCGGCCGCCGGGTCAAGGACTCTATCTCCTTGCCGTTATGCAACTTGCGGACAGTATTTCTGAATGATATAGTTTAACGACCTGTAGACGAACAAGGGAGCGCACTCATGAGATTCAAAGCGTTGCAGGACAACCTGCGCAAGGCGATGTGGAAGCGGATCGGCGAGCGCCAGCTGACCGGGCTGAAGCTGGCCAAACAGACCGGGTTCAAGCAGGCGCATATCTCCAACTTCCTCAACCGCAAGCGGTCCCTCAGCCTGGAGGGCATGGACAAGGTGCTGCACGTGCAGAAGCTGTCGGTGCTCGACCTGCTGGACCCCGACGAGGTGAACGAGCGGGCCACGGTCATCGCCCCGGCGGAGGGCAGCTTCGAGAACGTGCCCCTGGTGGAGAGCGAGGTGGCGGCCGGCGACGTCCTGATCACCGCGAAGAAGATCAAGGACATCCTGCAATTCAAGAAAGGGTTCCTGAAACGGCTGCGGCCGGACGCGGTGCCGGCGGCGCGGGAAAAATGGCGGCGCTTCGTGCTCATCAAGGTGGACGGGCGCGACGGCATGAGCATGTATCCGCGCCTGCTGCCCGGGGCCACCGTGCTCATCGACCGCCACTACAACAGCCTGAAGCCCTACCGCAAGCACGAGCAGAACATGTACGCGGTGAGGCGCGAGGGCGTCTGCACCATCAAGTACGTGGAGCGGGCGGGCAAGAACCTGGTGCTGCGGCCGCACAACCAGAACTATCCAGTGGACGTGATCACCGTGGCCGAGGGCAAGAACTACACCGACTACATCGTGGGCCGGGTGTGCCACGTGGCCATCGAGACGTAGCGGATTTGCGATTGGTAGTTTGCGATTTGTGATTTGCGATTTGTGATTTGCGGGGATCGCTAAGCGTCCGGCATATCGCGCCGCCCCGCGGTATACTCGCGGATTCTCAGTTCATGTTCGGAGGGCTCGGATGGACGAGGTACCCGCCATGACGTTCGGCTCGCGGCGCAACGAAGACATCGCGCTCGACATGATGAAGTTCATCGCCATGACCACCGGCTATGGCCGCGCCGGCACCTCCGCCACCGGCTTCCAGAGCGGGCAGATGAACAAGGCCGAGGACTACGCGGGACACCTGCTGGAGCTGTATGGAAGGTGCCTGAAGGCGGTGCAGGGGAAGTAGTCGCCGGTCGCCAGTCGCCATTAGTCAGTCAAGAAGAGGCGCTATGAATGAATGCCCGGTATGCGGCGAGGAGTACGATTCGGGCGAGAGCCTGCAGGAACACCTGCGCGACCAGCATCCCGGGCACGATCATCCTGACGATCTTTCGCCGGAGGAAGTGATCATCGCGGGGATCATCGGGGGCGACCTGGACCTGTGAGTTTTTCAATCGCCCGCTGACGCGGGCTTCTTCCCTCTTACTTCCTCTGCCCACCGCTTTGCGGTGGGCTATTCTCATTCGCCCGCAGGGCGGGCTTCGCGGCCGGGGGCGGCCGCGCTACGCAGGCACGGACGATTCAGAACGTGTAGCCGAAGGCGTCTTCGCCGGCGGAGAAGCGGGCGGCGCGCAACAGGTTCTCGTTGAGGGCGGCGACGGTGACCGGGCCGATGCCCCGGGGCACCGGGGTGATGAACGACGCCACCTGGCGCGCGCTCTCGAAGTCCACGTCCCCATTCAGCTTTCCCTGCTCGTCCACCCGGGTGGCGATGTCGAACACCACCGCGCGGGGCTGCAGCATGTCGCCGGTGATGACGAACTGGGTGGAGCCGACGGAGGTGACCACGATGTCGGCGCTGCGGATGAGCAGGGCCTGCTCGGCGGGCGAGACGTAGCGGTGGATCCAGAGGGCGGCGGCGTTGCACATGCGCCCGCCCAGCATCAGCACCACCGGCTTGGCGGTGATGTCGTTGCGGCCGATGACCACGGCCAGCTTGCCTTCGGTCTCCACCTTGTAATAGGCCATCATGCGGCGGACGGCCAGGGCGGTGGCGGGGAGGAAGCGCATGCGCGATTGCTGTGCGCGATAAAGGTCGGTGGCCGCCTCGCGCCCGATGCCGTCTACGTCCTTGGCCGGCGAGATGGCGTCGAAGACGTCGAACTTGTTGGCGCCGCTGGTCGCCTCCTCGATGTGGCGCGGCAGCGGAAGCTGTACCAGGATGCCGTGGAACCGGGGAGAGCGGTCGAGGCGCGCGACCTCCTTGCGCAACGCGTCGCCGGAGATCTGCTCGTCGAAGAGGTGAAGCTCCGCCTTCATCTCCAGCCGGGCGCAGGATTCGATCTTCTTCCGGATGTAACGCTCTGAGGCGGCGTTCATGCCCACCTGCACGATGGCCAGCGAAGGCGCGGCCTGGTGGCGGGCCTTGAACTCCGCGACCCCGGCGCGGACGCGAGCGTCGATCTCCTCGGCGACCGGCTTGCCGTACATCACGACCGCTGATTGGGTGGGAGTGGACAAGGAGTTGAGTTTACAACAGCGGAATTTGCGATGTGTGATTTGCGATTTGTGATTTTCAGATCGCAGATCTCAGATTTGAGATTTTCTTCAGGAGGTAGGGGTCCTTCGACTGGGCTCGGCTGCCGCCTCGCTTCGCTCAGGATGACATTCCTGGAGATTCTCTCTGTGCGCTCGGTGTCTCTGTGGTGAAGAGACAGAAAGGCCGCGGTGTGGGACCGCGGCCTGGGTTGGAAACAGAAGCTGTCAGCGGCGACGGCGCGCTTTCCTGCCGCCGCGTTTCTTGCCGCCTCTCTTCTTCGCGGCCTTGCGCTTGGGGGCTTTGCGGCCCTTGCGCGCCGCTTTCTTCTTACGGGCCTTCTTCTTGGGCTTGGCTTTCTTCTTGGCCGCTTTCTTCTTGGCTTTGCGCGCCGGTTTCTTGCGCGCGCCGCCTCCGGCGGGACGGGCGGGAGCAGGAGCCGGTTCGGCCACGGGCATGACACCGCCGCCCAGGCCGCCGGGCTCGCCGGCGCTCATGGGCTCTTCGGCTTCCTCTTCTTCCTCCTCCTCGTAGTCCTCTTCCAGGTCCCCGTAGGCGCTGGCGTCGCCAAACTCGTCGGCATCATCGTTGTCACGACCATAGAGGGTGATGTCGTCGAAGGTCATGTCTCCTCCTGTCTTGGGCCGAACTCCGCATCCATGATGACTGAGTTAAGACCGGCGCGGATTATAGCAGTGAGTCGGGGGCTGTCAACAGTGCGCGGGAGCGGGGTCAGCGGACCTGGGCGATGATGACGGTGTCGCCGGGATGCAGCGTGGCGGAGAGCCGGGGGTTGTGGCGCTTGAGCGCCGCCACCGTCGTTTTGTAGAGGTTGGCGATGCTATAGAGGGTTTCGCCGGGCTTGACGGTGTGCACCACACGGCCCTTGGAGGAGGCCGTTAACTGCTTTGGATTTGCGGACTTGGAAGCTGTCCGGCGGCTCCGGGACGGGGCCGTGGTGAGCGCGGCTTGCTCGGCGATCGGTTTGTAGATGAGCAGCGTCCGCCCGGCACGCAGCGAGTTGCCCTTCAGGTGGTTCCATTTCCGGATCTTCTCCGGCGACACGCCGAAATCGTCGGCGACCGAGAGCACGGTGTCGCCCTTGCGCACGCGATAACGTGTGGCGCGGCGGGAGTAGCTGACAGCGGCGGGATCGAGCCGGCGCCCGGTGACCGGGATGATGAGCTTGGTGTCGGCCGCCAGCTCGCCCTCGTCGAGGTTATTGACCTGGGCGATGGCGTTGGGCGTGGTGCGGTACTTCTTGGCGACCGAGGCAAGGGTATCGCCGGCGGCCACCTTGTGATAGCGCCACCACACCCGCTTGTCGGCGGGAATGGCGGCGATGGCCTGCTGGAACTTCTCCTTGGTGCCGGCTGGGAGGCGCAGTTCGAAGCTGCCGTCCTTGGGCGTGGTCATGCGCAGCAGGCTGGGGTTGAGATCCCGAATGGTGTCCAGGCTGGTGTCCACGCATTCCGCCACCAGCCGCAGGTCCACCGGGTAGTCCACCGTCGCCACGTCGGGCTCCAGCGGAGCGTCCAGCACGAGCGACTCCAGGCCGTATTGCGCCGGGTTCTTGGCCATGATGGTGACGGCCACGATGATGGGGACGTAGTTCTTGGTCTCGCGGGGCAGGACGTTGCGGCGATAGAGCTCCCAAAAATCAGCGTAGCCGGTGCGCTGCACTGCGGCCTGCACCGTGCCGGGGCCGGAGTTGTAGGCGGCCATCGCCAGGTACCAGTCGCCGAACTGGTTGTAGAGGTCCCTAAGATGGCGGGCGGCGGCGCGGGTGGCTTTCTCCGGGTCCTGGCGGTCGTCCACCCACCAGTTGCGCATGAGGCCGTATCCGGTGGCGCGGCTGGCCATGAACTGCCACATGCCGCGGGCGCCGGCGCGCGACAGCGCCAGCGGATGGAAGCCCGACTCGGCCTGCGCCAGGTAGATCAGGTCCTGAGGCACCCCTTCTTCCTTGAGGATGCGCGCAATCATGTCGCGGTAGCGGCCGGAGCGGACCAGGGCGCGCTCCAGCGTCCCGCGTCCCCGGCTGGAATAGAAATTGATGTAGCTGGCGACGGAATCGTTCAAGACCAGGGGCAGGTCGGAGCGCGTCTGCTTCAGTTCCTCTTCCGCCCGCGCCCTGACGTTGGGATCGACGGGGAAAGTGACTTCGTTGGCTTCGTCGATGGGAGCGGGCTCGGACTTCTGCTCGGTGAAGCCGTCGCCCTCCTTGAGGGCCTGCATCTCCAGCGTGTTCACGCCTTCGATGATCTTGTCGAACTCGCGCTGCAAGCGCTCGTCGGACTTGACGTCCACCGGGCCTTGCAGCAGCACGGTGACGGCGCGGTCGAAGTTCTCCTTGGCGGCTTCCAGGTGTCCGGCGGCGTAGTTCGCCTGCCCGGTCTGGTATTCGCGTTCGGCGCGGTCAAGAGTTTCCTGTACGGGATCGCCCTTGGGGGCCGCGGGTTGCTGGACCTGCGGCGGCGCTGGAGGTGGGTCCGGGGCCACGGCCGGAGCCATGGCGGCCGGAGGCGGCGTGACCGCTACCTTCTTCTTGCCCGCTTCATCGCAGGAGATGGTGGAGAGTGACAGAGCCAGCAGGACCGGCAGCCATAGATAGGTGGTGCGAAATCTCATATGGTCGCAACGACTTAGGGCCGGAACCTGCTCCTCGAAAGCTGCCGCATCCTACTACTCTGGTATTAGACGGGTCAATCTGACGGAAGGTCGGTTCACCAAGTAGTAACTTGTACAATTTCCGGTTAAGCCCTTGCCAGGGCTTGGGTTAGGTCGGAAATCAAGTCCTCCGCATTCTCGATCCCGACACTCAGCCGGATGGTTGCCGCGGAAACGTCGAGCAGCTTCAGGCGCTCCTTGCTCAGGCCGTAATGAGAAGACAGCACGGGGTAGGAAACGGTGGACTCGACGCCGCCCAGGCTGGGAGCCAAGTACCAGAGCTGAAGGGCGTCGATGAAGCGCTCGGCCCGGCGCTCACCGCCCTTGATGTCGAACGACACCATCATGCCGTAGGCCGACATCTGGCGGCGGGCGATGGGGTGTCCGTCGTTGCCGGGCAGGCCGGGGTACAGGACGCGCAGCACTTTGGGATGCTGGCCGAGGGCGGCGGCGATCCGGGCGGCGCTGGCACAGGCGCGCTCCACCCGCAGGTGCAGCGTCTTGAGCCCGCGGATGAGCAGATAGGAAGCGCCGGGGTCGAGATTGCCGCCCGATTGCAGCATCACGGTGCGCGCCGGCTCGACCAGGTCGCGCGGGCCGACGATGGCGCCCGCGGTGAGGTCGCTGTGCCCGCCCAGATACTTGGTGGCGGAGTGCACCACGACATCGGCGCCGAGCTCCAGCGGCTTCTGCAGGATGGGGGTGGCGAAGGTATTGTCCGTCACCACGGTAATGCCGCGCTTGTGCGCCTTGCGCGAGAGCCCGGCGATGTCGGCGCAGCGCAGCGTGGGGTTGGTGGGCGTCTCCAGGAAGAGCACCCGGGTCTTGCGGGTGAAGTAGCGCTCGATGCGCCCCAGCTCGTGGTAGGGCACGAAGGTGGTCTTCACCGCGAACTTGGCGAGGATCTGCTCGAACAGCCTGAGGGTGCCGCCATAGAGGTCGAGCATGGAGACTACTTCGTCGCCGGCGCGCAGCAGGCTGAGCAGAAGGATGGTCTCGGCCGCCATGCCGCTGGCGGTGACTACGCAGCTCTCGGCGCCTTCCAGCGCCGCGATCTTCTTCTCCGCCACGGTGATGGTGGGATTGGCGTAGCGGGTGTACATGTAGCCGGGCTTCTTGCCCAGCGAGTACTGCCGCAAGTCGTCCAGCTTGGGAAAGATGAAGACCGAGGTCTGCGCGATGTCAGTGGTGAGCGAAACCCGCTTGCCATGGCGGTCTTCGCCGGCATGCACACAAGAAGTGGCATCAGCAGCTGTCTTTTTCACGCGGGCATTATAGAAGCTGCGCAGAAAAAGCTTTAACCACAGAGGACGCAGAGGAACTTCAAAACCCTCTGTGGTCTTCAGTGTCCTCTGTGGTTAAACAAAGAAAGGCCTCGGATCGCTCCGAGGCCTTCGATCGTGCAGAGAGTTAGAACGTCAGCTTCAATCCGAACTGGAACTGGCGCGGATCGAAGGCGGCGCTGGGTGAGCCGGCGGGCGCATTGTAGAGCGGGTTCACGTCGGCGACGTTGTATTTGTTGATGAGGTTGAACATGTCCACCATGGC
>DATKKJ010000120.1 GCA_035543055.1 Terriglobales bacterium
GTGTGAAGATGGCACTCTACCGCTGAGTTAAGCGCCCAGCCTGCGGCGCCTTGATTCTAACAAAGAATGCGGAACTACTGCAGCGCCCCCTGGGTCAGCTTGACGGCACAATAGTTGTTCGCTCCGCAATTGCCGCCCACATTGGATTGGGTCGTGAAGTAGATGCTGGAGCCCTGCTGGGTCGGCAGCTGGGTGCTGTCCACGATGATCCCGCTGGTTCCGCCCGGATAGCTGGCGCTCGCAGTCGGGTTGGACGGCATGGCCCCGGTGATATTGAACGACTGCACCTGGCCACTGCTGTCGCCCACGAACAGCAGGTCTTGGACCGCGATGTTCGGGTTTGCGAATTCGGTGAGGGGAGAGCACTCCGCGTTGCTATTGGCGATTGTGGGACCGCTGACCGCGGTCGAGTTCATGGCGGGGGGAGATCCGGCCGTGAATCCCAGCCGGTACAGGACCGGATGCTGCGACCCCCCCAGCGTCCCGCACGCATAAACGAATCCGTGGGTGGCATCGATGGTGCCGAGGTAATAGTTGTTATCGAAGGCCGCGGCGCGGGCATTCGTGGTGGAGGAGTGGCCGATGCTCACCGCGGTTTGGCTCGTGAACGACTGCGAGGTGATGTTGAACACCGCCTGCTCGATGGTGAGACGGAGGCGCCGGCTTGGCCGCCTGTTGTACCACCATCGCCTGGCTCCGCCGCAACCAGTTGCTGATGCTCCGCGGGTCCCGGGAAGCTGCGACTCGCTCCTGCGGGCCGGCGGCATTGGTGATAACCAAGTGCTTGTGGCTCCCAGTCCACCGGCATCGGGACCCCGTCCGCCGCCCATGCGGGACGCACAGCGACAGGCCCGCGAGCGCCCACATCAGGCCCTTGCTTCTATGATCCTTTGCCATGGCTGGCCTCACTCCCATCTCTCTCAGCTCCATCCTCATGGATGAGCACTAGTCTTGGGCCTGTGGTCACCACTGACAAGTGACCACGGCAATGCCGCAGGGCAAGTCATGCCCTGCCAAGCGCTTGCATAAAAGTACCGAAGTCATCCTGGGTGGGGGGCAGCCATAGTAGAATAGGACCGGCGCGGACGTGGGGGCGTTCGTGCGGATTCCCGGGAAGGCTAAATCGGCGCGGTTGGCTTGCGCCGGCCTCCCAAGATGGATATCATCAGCTTCGTCCTCCAAGCAGCCGCACGCCCATCGTGCTGGCCCTCCGCGCGTTGATTGCTTGCGCTCGACGGACGAAACGAGTTCTCGACAACGACCCAGCCGTTGCGATTTTCGCCTGACGCGAACTTAGGCACGGATACACACCGGAAGGATGACTCCAGGCCCAAGCTATAGGACCTCGAGGAATACGACAGCATGAACAAAGGACCGCAACATCCCGGCCACCGCGGCGGAGGTCACCGGCGCCGCCGCAAGCATGGCGGACAGGGCAGCCACGGACCTCACCAGCAGGGCGGAAAGCGGGGCGGGCGCGGCCCGCGCGGCGCCACCTTCGTCGGCCCCATGGACCACAGCTACCGCAACGCGCAGAACGGCAATGGCGGCAACCAGTTCCGCCACGGCGGCCTCACTCCGCAGTTCTTCCAGCATCCCGAGATCGAGCCGCTGCCCGCGCGCGAGGACGCCGCCACCCGAATCTTCGCCTTCGTGGATGACCTGTTCTTCCAGACCAAGATCAAGGACACTGCGCGCAAGCTCAATGTCAACGTGGAGTTCGTCAAGACCGACCAGGACATCCTCGGGCGCCTGGAGGAGAATGGCCAGGAAGCGCCCTCGCTGGTCATCTTCGACCTGAACAACGCCAACGCCAAGCCGCTGGTCACGATCCCCAAGCTGCGCTCCAAGTTGAAGAAGGGAACGTCCATCCTGGGGTTCGTCTCCCACGTGCAGGGCGACCTGAAACTGAAGGCCCAGGAGGCCGGCTGCGACGCGGTCATGCCGCGCTCCGCTTTCTCCCAAAACCTTCCCCAGATCCTCCGCCGCCACGGCGCCAGCGGCGACCTCGAGGAACAGGCGCAGTAGTTTCTGTTCTTTGCTTGGTACTTGGTACCGGGTACTTCGCACTTTTCAGCCCGGCGGCCAGCGCAGCACTCTGCCCCCCAGCAGGTGCAGATGCAGGTGGAACACCGACTGCCCCGACTTCGGCCCCACGTTGTACACGGTGCGGTAACCGTCCTCGACGCCCCGCTCGCGTCCCAGCCTGGCCGCAATCAACTGGCAGTAGCCGATGATCTCCGCGTCCTCCGCCCGGGCGGTGCTCAGTCCCTCGATGTGCTTCTTGGGAAGGATGAGCAGGTGGGTGGGCGCTTGCGGATTGATGTCCTCGATGACGAACACCTTGTCATCTTCATAGACTTTCTTCGATCGGGCCTTGCCCTCGATGATCCTGCAGAACAGGCAGTCGGCCATGGTCGCTCTCCGCGCGCCAGCATACAGATGCGTACTCGCAAATCACAAATCGCATATGGGACTACTGCGCGCCGGGAAGCTCGACGTCGTAACGGGCGTGGCAATCTACTGCCGGATCGTGTGGAAGGGTAGTGGCCGCATTGTCTTTGCGGATATCGAACACTAGCGGCGGCTTGCGCACTTTTTTCGGCAGGCCGCTGACCCGCGCCTTGCCTTCGTAGTTGCTGCCCACCTCAACATCGGTCTTGTGCGCCAGGCCGTAGCGCACCTGGGCGTGGATTTTGGCGTTGTACACCGGCTGGTGGTCCTGGGTGACCGAAAAGTCCACCCAGCAGGCGCCCGCGCCGGCGTCCACCTGCGGCACCTCCGCCGGCTTCTGCTGGGCGGGTAAGGGAATTGCCAGCACCACCAGCGCAATCATGGCATTCGCGGCGGTCACGGCGATCCTGGCAATCATGGCAATTTCGTTGGGGCGGGCGGTGGGGATCGAACCCACGACAGCCGGAGCCACAGTCCGGTGTTCTACCGCTGAACTACGCCCGCCGTAGAGGAAGGTCAGCACTTCGATTATAACAGTCGCGATGAAGCACATGGGGAAGGCGCTGCTGGCGGGCGTAGCGGCGGGCGCGGCCGCATCGCTGGCCATGAAAGTGGTGGACGACCTCTGGCAGCGACATTACGGCGAGCCCAGCTACGAAACGGAATTCGCGCAGCGCATCGCCGGGCGACATGCCACCGCCCTGCACTTTGCCATCGGGATCGCGCTGGGCGCCGGCTACGGCGTGGCCGTGGAGCTGATGCCCGACACCGCCGTCGCGGGCGGCATCCCCTTCTTCGTCGGAGAGGCGGTGCTGGGCAACGAGGTTATCGGCCCCCGGATCGGCCTGTTCCGCCCGCCGCATACGTATCCCGCCAGCAAGCGCTGGAATTCCGTGCTCACCCACATCGTGTACGGCGCGGTGGCCGAGTTGGTGCGCCGGGAAGTGCGGCGGCGGTTGTAGCTCCGATATCCACAATCCCGATTCCTACCGCAAGGCGGCCTTGTTTCTGGTTCGTAGCTATTTGGGCGCGATGACGGCCACTGGGACGGTCCTCTCTGCAACAGCTTCCGTCGCAACCCCATCTTTAACCGACGGTTCGAACAACCAATGTTCGGCCTGCTGTCGGATCCTCGCATTGATCGCTTCTGGAGCGCCACTAACCTCCGCTCCACGTACGGTTCCATTGCGCGCGATTCGGACCTTGATGTGGACCATGAATCTTCCGTGCGCGTGCGGGTCGATGAGGAACGGATCCGTATTGCAGACGATGCAGACCGGTCCATTGGAGTCCGGCCCGGCTCCTAGAGCAGGCCCAGATAGAGCCGGCGGGAGCTGAGGGCCGGCGGTCTCTCCAACCTTGAGGGATACTTCGAGATTGGCGCAGAGTATTCGATCCGTGACCAAGCAGATACTGGAGTCTGTTGAAGCCCATTTCGTAGTCGCTTCGGGATTGGGTGTGAACTCGTGCAGAGTGGTCTTTGGACCGAAGATGTCCACAACAGTCCCATTTCGTGCGAGGCACCCCCGACTGCTACACAGAGTGCAGGTATGCAGCCGGCAAGGTGAAAGGTCGCTTGGGGAGCGATTCCAACCCTCGCCGTCGGCTGAGTACATAGCGAGTGGAACCGCGTAACCGCCACCCGGCTTATCTTTTTCAATCACCTCTGTCCCAACTACCCAGTACCTGGCTGAGTTGCGGAGGAAGCTGTAAACGGTTGTGTTGGGGATAGTTTGAAATGTCCAGCTTGAACCGCCGTCCCGCGTGAAAACGAATGCCTTCGCGTAATACTGTGCGGGACCGGCGCTCAGCATCACCCCCATGTGCTTTGCGTCAAGGGCAACTAAGGATGCGGGAAATCGAAACTCCTTAAGCTGCTCTTGAGTGAGACCCGTCAACACAGACGACCAGTGCACTCCGCCGTCGCTGGTTACCAGAAGAGATGTTCGGGTGTGTATGAGGCCGTGCTGCGGGTCAGAGAAAGACGCGTGGAGCAGCGTATTGACACTCAAAGTGTGCTGCTCCCATGTTTCGCCACCATCAACTGTCGTCAGCAGCAGACCATTTGTGCCCGAGGCATAGCCGAACTTGTTATCCGCAAAGTCGATGTTGAGCAACACGCTGCCATCGCGTTTCTGATGCCTTAATTGCCAGTGGAGTCCGTTGTCGAACGAGACGGCGAGCCCTTCATCTGTGCCACAAGTCCACAATTCGTTTCCTGTGCTGACGATATTCACAGGGCGAAACGGAAGGTCGCGATTCTGCCACGCGCTCGGCGGCTTGTCCTCGGCGTTGAGGCCGCCCGACAACACTGTCAGGCACATGGCGATCGTAATCGCGATCCCAAACCCTTGTTGTCGAGCCATGCGCAGGATGTGCATCTGTCGAGAATGTTATCCAAGGGCGTACGCTAGTCAAGACTAACCTCCGTCGTCCCTACGGGACTCGGTTTCTCTCCTCGCTCCTTACCCGGCACTGCCGTGCCGGGCTCCTCCTCCGCCGCGCCGATGGCGCTGTGCTTCCACCGGAGGGCCGGGGTCGGTCGTCCTACGAGTGAGACAATAATTTGTAACCCGGCAGGGCATCCCTCCATCTACGTTGACCAGAAGGGTCATGCCTCGCTACCTCGCCATGTGCGCCGCTGCCGTCTGCTGCTGTTGTTGTCGTGTGCGCGGCGTGGGCGAGGCATGTGTTCCCTGATCGTCTCGGCATCTTGCCACCCAAGCCGCTCCACACGGAGCGGCTTTTTACTTTTTGCGCGAAAAGGAGAAAGCCATGAGCATCACCGACGAAGTACTTCGAGCCAACGAGCGGTATGCCGAACAGTTCAAGCTGGGACACCTGCCGATGCCGCCGGCGCGCAAGCTGGCGGTGCTGGCCTGCATGGACGCGCGCCTCACGGTGGAGAAGTTCCTCGGGCTGGAGACCGGGGAGGCGCACATCATCCGCAACGCCGGCGGGATCGCCAGCGAGGATGCGGTGCGCTCGCTGATCATCTCCCATCACCTGCTGGGGACGGAGGAGTTCCTGATCATCAACCACACTGACTGCGGCATGCTGACCTTCAAGGACGACGAGCTGCGCGACCGCCTGGAAAAGGAGACGGGCGTGGCGGCAGTGTCGCCGGTGCACTTCCACGCATTTCCGGACGTAGAGGAGAACGTGCGGCGGCAGATTTCGCGGGTGAGGTCACATCCTTGGATCCCGCGGCACATCCCGGTACGCGGATTGGTTTACGACGTCCGCACCGGGCGGCTGCGCGAGGTGCAGCCGGGGAGCCGAGCGGTAGCGGCGTAGCAGCCGTCAGTCGGCAGTCGTCAGTCATGAGCCGGCGCAGCCCCTGGTGTCTCTCCGCCTTCTTCACCGTCTTCCCGCCAGTGGGCGCCGCAGGACTCACACTTCCAGACGTTGCGCGGCACCGGGATGGGGAGGCCGACGTAGAGCGCAGGGAGCGCGATGCGCTTGTCCAGATTCGCCTCGTGGGTGATCTCCAGGGAACCGCAGCGGGGACAGCGCGGCTGCTCGTAATCTCCGACCCCTTCCACCGCGAACCCCTCGGGGATGGGCTGTTCGAGGACTTCGCGGGCCGCTTCCGCGTCTTCGGTCCGGACCGCGAGCTTCACGCCGCCGAGCAGATTGGAGATGAACCAGTCCAGGCGGACCATGTTGTCGTCCACCAGGAAACATTCGATGCCCGCAGATTCCAGCGTCCCCTTGGCCAGGATCGCCTGCGGCATGTCTCTGAACTGCTGCACCACGACTAACTGGAGTTGTTCAACGTCTGTCATCGGCACGACGGATTCGGCCAGAGGGATGTCGAGCCCTCGCCGGCGCACCTCATCCGACAGCGTTTGCAGGGCGACCTCGGTCAGGGATCCTGCGTCGTGGGCAACGGCTTTCAGTTCCTCTTCGCTCATGCCCGCGTAGAGCGCGGCCAGGCGTTGCCGTTCCCTTTCGGTATCGATTGGCATGGGAGCGGAATCTTATCCCATGTGATCTGACGTCGGCGCGATCAAATGATCAGGCGCCCGCGGCTTCGCTGATGGTGAGCGGGAGCTGCGCCTGGCTGCTGCTGAAGAAGGCGAAGGTGACGAACCGCCGCTTGGCGGTGCGCCGGATGGCGCAGATGCCCATCACCAGCTCGCCGTCCTTGTGCATGGTCTGCCAGTCGAGGGTGCTGGGCTCGACCGTGTCCTGGGGATGGGTGTGGATGGTGCCCAGGATGTCGAAGCGGGGCTCGTCCTCGCCCTCGGTCATGGGATTCATATCGGAATCGATGTAGATGTCGCCTTTGTGAGCGGTGTGCTCCAGGTCGCGGAAGGCGAAGATGCGGGCTTGGGTGCCCGAGATGCGCCCCACGATCTGCTCGAAGATCTCCCGGGGATAGACCTTCAGCGCCCTCCGCTTGAAGGCGTCGAGCACCTTGCGGTCCACCACAACCTCCTCCAGGTCCGGCATGACGCCCTAACATTACAGCAAACGGGCCGGGGAACAAATGGAGTCGTGCTCGCCGGAGGGGCCTACTGTGCGGGGACGGCGGGCTTCATCAGTTCGATGTCGAGGGTGATCTGGATGTCGTCGCCCACCGCCGTCGGATTGCCATTCACCCCGAAATCCTTGCGGTTGATCTTGGTGGTGGCGGAGGCGCCCAGGCGCAGATTCCCCCGCGGGTCCTTCATCGGCTCGGTGGGGCCGTCCACGTCGAGTACGGCCTCCTTGGTCACGCCATGGATGGTGAGGTCGCCGGTGACCTTGAGCTTGCCAGGCCCGGCGGCTTCCACCCGCGTCGACTTGAAGGTGATGGTGGGGAACTTCTGGACGTCGAGGAAGTTGGGGCTGCGCAGGTCGTTGTCGCGCATCTCGATGCGGGTGTTCACCGAGGCCGCGTCGATGGTGATGTCGATGACCGTCTTGGCCGGATCCTTCGGATCGTAAGCCACCGTGCCGGTGGTCTTGTTGAATTGGCCGCGGACGGTCGAGATGCCGAAATGACGCGCGGCGAACTGCGACGCCGTGTGGTTGGGGTCGATCTTCCAGGTCTCGAGCTGGGCGGCGGCGGGCAGGGAAAGAACAAGGACGCAAAGCGCCCACAGCAGGTTTCTTGACTTCATCGAATGTCTCCGCAAGGACTCACAGGACAGATGAACGAAGGGCAGCTCTGGCTGCAAGAAATCAGGAGACGGCCTGACGGGCGTCTCTACCAACAAGAAAAGCCCGCGCGGGCGCGCGGGCTGCATGGTCCAGATCGAGCTACCTCCGGCCGACACCCGCGTACTGGAAGCCCATGGCCTTCATGCGCGGGCCGTCGAGCAGGTTCTTGGTGTCCACCAGCACCGGACGCTTGAGCAGGCGCTTGATCTTGTCGAAGTCGAGGGCGCGGAACTCGGGCCAGCCGGTGCCCACCACCAGGGCCTCGGCGCCTTCGGCCGTCTGGTAGGCGTTCTCGCAGTAGCGCACGCTGCCGTTCAGCTCCATCTTGGCGGTGGGCAGCGCCACCGGATCGTAAGCCCGGACGTGCGCGCCCTGGGCGAGCAGGCGGCGCGCCAGCAGGATGGAAGACGAAGCGGCGACCGAGTTGGTGTTGGGCTTGAAGGCCAGGCCGAGGATGCCGACCTCCTTGCCCATCACCGATTCCATCATGGCATGCAGCTTGTGCACCACGCGGTCGGAGAGGGAGACGTTCACCTCGCGGGCCGCGGCCAGGATCTTCAGTGCGATGCCCTTGCCCGTGGCCAGCTGAGCGAGGGAGTCCATGTCGTGCTCGACGAAGGGACCGCCGAAGCCGGCGCCCGGCTGCAGGCAGCGCGGGGCGATCTTCTTGTCTAGGCCGAGGGCCAGGGAGAGGTCCACGGCGTCGGCGCCCACGTGCTCGCACAGCCCCGCGATCTCGTTGATGAAGGAGATCTTGGTGGCGCAAAAGGCGGTGGAGGCCTCGCGCACCAGCTCCGCCGTCTCGTGGTTGGTGACGATGACGGGCACGCCCCGCATGGCCAGCGGGCGGTAGATCTGCTTGACCATGGTCACCGCCTGGGTCGAATCGGTGCCCAGCACGATGCGGTCGGGCCAGTTGAAGTCCTCGACCGCGCAGCCGTCGGTCACGAACACCGGATGCGACACCACCACCATGGGTACGCCCGCGTCTTTCAGCTTCTTCTCGATGCGGCCGGCGGTACCCACCGGGACCGGCGTCACCAGGATCAGGAACGCGTTGCGGGCCGCCATGCGGGCCAGCTTCAGGGCGACTTCCTCGATGTAATGATGGGAATCTTCCGCCATGAAGATGGCCTGCGACTTGGCGGCGAACGAGGCCAGGTCGGTGGAGTAGATCAGGCGTCCGGCGCGCAGGTTGCGCCGCACCACGTCCTGCAGGTTCTTCTCGAAGAACGGGATGTTGCCCTGCGCCAGGGAATTCAGCCGGGCCGCGTTCTCATCGCAGCAGGTGACCGGGGTGCCGAAATCCGCCAGGCAGGCCGAGAGCACCGTTCCCAGGTATCCGGAGCCGTACACGCCGATATGCATGATTCGAGTCCTTTCCAGCAGGGTGGGTCGGAGAGTGCGTGCGAACGACCGACGCCTTGCGCAACCTCAGTATTTAGCGTCTTGCGCAGGTCATCCGCAACGCCGAAGAGGGACAATGTACGGGCGAGAGGACATGGACGAGGGTAACAGCGCAGGCCTGAGGTCACCAGCCTCCCACCCTTTGCGTCGCAAACGGCAGGTGGCGGCTTACTTGGAATCAACCAACGAACTTGGCGGAACGGGCAGCCGGAGTGTATATTCTTCAACCAGCAATACTCGTTGATTTTCAAGGGCTTAGCGGCTTTCTGTGAATAACCGTTCAATGCAGTCACTCGCCGCTGAGCCCACAAAACACTCCGTTCGTAGCTTCACGGTTGGGGTGAGGGTTAAGTAACAAGTCTAATAGATAAGGACATCCAGAAGTCCGCATAGGCACTTGCGCGCCTGCGAAGGGCCGTGCCTGCGCGTGGGGTGAGGCATTCCTAGTCTGCTTTGCCGTCGTTAGGGGAGCGTGTCAATGCACAAGCCGATCAAGTATGTGGAGAAGGCGCTGACGGTCGCCGCCAATGGCGCGTGGTTCGTGTATGAGCGGTTGAACCGCATCTCGCCCAATCCGTCGTTCACCCCCAAGTGGTCGGAGCGGCCGCTGCTGAAGTCGTACCAGAAGCAGAAGCCGCCGCTGGGCTGGCCGCGGGCCACCGACTCGCTGTGCCCGCGCTGCGTCCCCGAGATCCGCAAGAAGATCCTCGACGGCGATCTGCCCCTGGACGTGCTGATGAACGAGCGCCCGGGCGAGATCAAGGCCCAGATCATCGAGCGCGACGGCAAGATCCTGATGGTGAAGGACTGCCCGGTGCACGGCCACTTCGAGGACGTGATGTCCATCGATCCGGTGATGTTCCGCCACCTGGAAGAGAGCTTTCCGGGGCGCGACATCCGCTCCCACGCCGACGAGCACCTGCACCACCACGGCACCTCCACCATCAAGCACGGCCGCGGCGCCGTCCTCACCATCGACCTGACAAATCGGTGCAATATGATGTGCGACCCGTGTTTCATGGACGCGAACCAGGTGGGGTTCGTGCATGAACTGACGTGGGAGGAGATCAAGACACTTCTCGATAACGCCATCTCCATCAAGCCGAAGCGGCAGATGTCGGTGCAGTTCTCGGGCGGAGAGCCGACGCTGTCGCCCTACTTCCTGGACGCGGTGCGGTACTCGCGGAAGGTGGGGTACAACTCGGTGCAGGCGGCGACCAACGGCATCGAGTTCGCGAAATCGAAGGAGTTCTGCAAGCAAGCGGCGGAGGCGGGCCTGCGCTACGCCTACCTGCAGTTCGACGGCATCGGCAACGCCGCCAACGCGCACCGCAAGGTGGGCAACCTGTTCGACGTGAAGATGAAGGCGATCGAGAACCTGTACGAGTCCGGCGTGGACGTGGTGCCGGTGACCACCATCATCAACGGCATCAACAACGAGCAGGTGGGGCGCATCATCAAGTTCGCGCTCGACAATCCCAAGCTGATCAGCTTCTGCTCGTTCCAGCCGGTGTCGTTCACCGGGCGCGACGAGGAGATCACGGAAGAGCGGCGGGCGGCGCAGCGCTACACCCTGGCGCACCTGGCGCACGACGTGAAGAGCCAGGTGGGCATCGGCGAGCCGACACGCGACTGGTTCCCGCTGTCGTTCATGGGAACGTTCTCCGACTGGGCCGACCTGGTGCACGGGCCGGACGCCACCTGGGGACAGATGAGCTGCGGCTGCCACCCGAACTGCGGCGTGGGCATGGGCATCATGGTGGACAAGGAAACCAAGGAAGCGGCGCCCATCACCGCATTCCTCAATGCCGACCAACTGGCCAAGGACGTGGCCAAGGTCACCGACGCGGGCCGCGGCCGCACGATGTCGCTGCTGGGCATGGCGCTGGCGGTGATGCGCAACTTCGATTCGTTCAAGACCACCACCCACTTCAGCATCTTCGACCTGCTCATGAAGTTCGACAAGGGCTTCGGGGCGAGCAAGAAGGCGCGTTCGGGGGCATACGGCAAGGTCGGGGCCGATCGCACCATCGAAGACGTGGAGAAGCGGCGCAAGGACCGCTGGAACATCCTCTTCATCGCCGGCATGTGGTTCCAGGACCTGTGGAACTACGATTTCCGGCGCACCGAGCAGTGCATCATCCCGTACGCGACGCAGGAGGGCGAGATCAGCTTCTGCGCCTACAACACCGGCATCGGCTGGCGCAACATCATCGAGAAGATGCACATGACGGCGACCCTGACCAAGTGGTACGACGAGCACGGCCGGCACGAGATCTTCGCCGGGGGCAAGAACGTCAGCATCGAGCAGCCGAAGGAGCGCGTGTACACGCTGAACCGCGACCTGATCACCGACGAGGAGCAGCGCGACCTGGACAAGCTGGGCGTGGCCAAGAACGCCCGCGAGGAGAAGATCCGCAAGCGCGACCAGAAGATGAAAGAGAAAGACCCGGCCTACCACGCGGAAATGATGAAACTGTACAAGAAGCACGTGCTCAAGGACCCGACGGCGGAAAGCTTCGTGCCGCTGGCGACCATCGCTCCGGCCAACGGCAACGGCAATGGCCACAAGCCGGCGGTGGAGAACGTGGAAGAGCCGGTAGCGGGCGATTAGAACCAGCAGCTCCTGTTTCAAGGCCGCCGGGAGGCGGCCTTTTCTCTGGCGCGACCCTGCGCAATTTCGGCTGCCGCAGGGCTTACGCCCCGGGCTCATCCAAGAAAAAAGGCAATCCAGAGAGGATTTCGTCATACCGTTCGCTGCAAGTTCCCGCCGTTCGCTGCGCGCGGGGCGCTTCTCACTGTGCCATGTAATCGCGGTCACGCGGTGGCGTGAGTCGGGTCACATCCCGGGCGCGGCGCGATAAGCGACCCTTTGATGACGGCCAGCCGTACGCCGCGAGGTGGCGGTGTGGGCGGCGGCCGCGAACACAACAGGAGAGCCAGGTGAGCACACGGACGTTCCCCGAGACGCAGCCCGAGGTCCCGCTTCCGCTGTCCGAACCCAAGACGCGCAAGACGGTGAAAGGTGTTCATCCCGGCACCACCTACACCGGCGCGCCCATCGAGCCGCTGCAGAGAGGGCTGCCCAAGACCACGCAGTCGCTGTGCCCGGAGTGCACCCAGCTGATCGAGGCGCGGCTGTTCGAGGAGAACGGCCGGGTGATGATGGAGAAGACCTGCGCCGCCCACGGCTACTTCAAGGACACGGTGTGGTCCGACGTGCGGCTGTATCTGAAGGCGGAGCAGTACACCTTCGGCGACGGGCGCGGACTGCACAACCCGGCGGTGGAGGACGCGGTGACCTGCCCATCCGACTGCGGCCTGTGCTCCATGCACACCTCGCACACCGGACTGGTGAACATCGACCTGACCAACCGCTGCAACCTGACCTGCCCGGTGTGTTTCGCCAACGCCAACGTGCAAGGCTACCTGTACGAGCCGGACTTCGAGACGGTGGTGGGGATGCTGCAACGGGTGCGGGACGAGCGTCCGGTGGCGGGCCGCGTCGTGCAGTTCTCCGGCGGGGAGCCGACGCTGCACCCACGCTTCTTCGACATCTGCGCGGCGGCCCGGGACATGGGCTTCAGCCACGTGCAGGCGGCGACCAACGGCATCCTGCTGGCCGATCCCGAGTTCGCGCGCCAAGCCAAAGAGAGCGGCCTGACCACCCTGTATCTGCAGTTCGACGGCACCTGCGACGAGATCTACCAGCGAACGCGGGGCGAGTCGCTGTACGAGTACAAACTGAAGGTGATCGAGAACGCGCGCGCTGTGGGAATGAAGATCGTCTTCGTCCCCACCATCGTGAAGGGCGTGAACGACCAGGAGATCGGGAAGATCCTGCAACTGGCGTTGGACAACATCGACGTGATCACCGCCATCGTGTACCAGCCAGTGACCTTCACCGGGCGCATCAACCGCAACGAGCTGGCGGAGAAGCGGTTCACCTCGACGGACGTGGCGCACTGCCTGGAAGAACAGACCGGGGTCCTCGACTCGTATGGCGACTGGTTCCCGCTGGCCTGCGTGACGCCGTTCTCACGGCTGGTGTCGGCCATGCGGGGCGATCCGGTCACCACGCTGACCTGCCATCCGCACTGCTCGCTGGGGACCTACCTGTTCGTGGATGAGAAGTCGCACCAGGCGGTGCCGGTGACCCGCTTCATGGATATTCCTGCGATGCTGCAGGGCATGGAACGGATCGCAGCCAAGACCGAGAAGTCGCGGGTCAAGTTCTTCCACAAGCTGGACGCGTGGAATACGCTGCGCAAGCATTTCAAGCCGGAGCTGGCGCCGCCGGGACTGGACTTCACCCGCTTCCTGCAGACCTTGCAGGGCTTTACCGACAAGAAGCTGGGCCGCGACGGCATGGACGGGAAGTTCAGCTACCGCACCCTGCTGGTGTCGTGCATGCACTTCATGGATTCCTACAACTACGACGTGGAGCGGGTAAAGCGCTGCGTGATCCACTACTCGGCGCCTGACGGGATGATCTATCCGTTCTGCGCCTACAACTCGGGGCCGGTGTTCCGGGAGCGGGTGGAGAAGCAGTTCTCGGTGCCGCTCGACGGTCGGCTCAACCAGCTGGACGCCGCCACTCTGGCCAAGGCCAAGAGCAACGGGAATGGCAACGGAAACGGGGCCAAACGGGAACTGGTGGAGATCTGCGGGAAGTGCTCGTAGTCCATAGCGCATAGGACATAGCGCATAGCGCAAAGTAAGAGGAATGAGGCCGGGCGAGGGCGCCCGGCCTCATCGCTTTGCCGGAGGTCTGCGATACAATCGCGGGCCATGATGCGACGCGCTGCGCTGGGCTGTGCGGTGGGAATGTTACTGCTGATGAGCGCCTGCACCCTTTATCCGGAGAAGCCGGTCCGCGCCTGGGGCTCCGCTACCGGGGGCGAGCACCTGGAACGGCTGTTCTGGGACACGGTCAAGGACAAGGCCTGGAGCGAACTGGAGCGGCACCTGGCGCCGACCTTCGTGTACGTCGGGCCCAGCGGCATCCACGAGAAGGTGGCGGCGCTGGATTACTTCGAACAGCTCGACGTCAAGGAGCTCAGCATGGGGGAGGTCACGGTGCGGCCCAGCGGCGGGGACGTGATCGTGGTGACGTACGTCCTGAACATCAACGCCACCCGCAAAGGCAAGCCGCTTTCGGCGAACCAGTTCCGTGTCACCAGCACCTGGCAGAACATCGACAAGAAATGGATGCTGATCGCGCGGGCGCACACGGCGGCGGTCGGCCCCTCGCCTCCGATGGAGATGCGGTGAAAAAGAACAGGGGCTGCGCGAGCAGCCCCTAATGAATTGTGCGAGCGTCCGGCGGGTCAAAGACCCGCCGCCACAGCTACTACGGTTTGGGCGGTGGGGTCTCCTCCGGTTTGGACTCGGC